>JANOZW010000138.1:0-3787 GCA_031429575.1 Ferruginibacter sp. | reverse complement strand
GGTTACGGGTAACGAAGTTTTCTAGTGCAACCGAGGCAATCTCACCGATATTAAAACCTTTAATATTGTACTTATTGGCTTTTAAGTCTTCAATGGTTGCTTCTAAATCTTCGGCATACTCTTCGGCTTCTTCTAGCTTTTGCTTAGTTTCCTCTAAATCTTCTTTCAGCTTAATGAGTTCATACTCTTTATCTCTTGCTGCTAACTTTTCTTGAATGATGTTTTCTATTTCTCCCAATCCATTCATCGGTTTATTTTGTTGCCTTTGTACCAAAAAGTTGTATTGGTCATTGCGTGGAGAGAGATTTGAATTGTAAATGAGTATGCGTATTTTTTGTGTATCTTCATTCATGTAAAACTCATAGTTTTCAAACTCCTTTGGGTCTTCGGTTTTTGGCACAACTTTCAACGCATCTACAAATATTTCAAAAGGCTTTGGTTGCCCCTTGGCTTCCATTGTTTCTAAAAAATGTTTTAGCTTGTCTATTTTTAGTTGGTCAAATTCTTCATTTTGTATGGGCATCGTTTGTTGTTTTTGGAATGATTTGTATAAAGCGTACATGTTGTGTAAGCCCTGTGTAATTTCTGATTCGGATATTGCCTTGGTGTTCGTATTGTAGTTCGTTTACATTGCTTGCTACTAAGTCATAAATGCCAAACGCACTCTTTATCATTACTGCATCTGTACCTTCAATTAGAATAAATAAATGGTCGTCTGCATGTATCTTTTTTCTTTCTTTGGGCTGCAATACAAAATGACGAAAACGTATATGGTAGTTATTGCCATATCCCAATTCTTTCATTCTGCTTGGGATATATTCCATTGCTAATTCAATCGTCATGTCTGCATTTTTTAATTTTTTAATTTTCGTACCACACGTAAAGCATTACAGTATATTCAACATTTTTCTTTTTGGTAATACCTATCACATCTTTGTAACAACCATAAATCACGTTCTCTTTTTCTATCAATACTTCTTCTACTTCTTTTGTTCCACCAACTGAAAATGTTTTGCTATTCCAAATGGGTCTAATGTAGGAGTTCTCATAAGGAGATATGGGAGTAAACACACCGTTTGCATCTTCTTGTATCAATTCTCCTGAATAAAAGAAATTGCTTTTGTTATTGGTTTGTAATTGAATTGTACCGCAGAGTTTGTTTCTTCTTATGCTAAGTCTATTATCGCCCTTTCTTGGTCTAGCTTGTAATGGATTATAGTTTGCTGAAACATTTTTGTTTAGATTTGGTATGTCTTTTTTAGCAGGTATTTCTTTAAAAAATGTACCCAATTCTATTCCGATAATTTTACTTGCAGCCCTTGGTAAATTCATTTGAAAATAATGCCGTTCACCTTGTTGTTTGATGTGCAGCTTTTGCACTTTTACATCTTGCTTCATCTTAGTCTGCTAGTTCACATTTTAGGTAAATAGAAATTCTGTAAGGTTCAAAATAGGTGCGTCCATCTGCGGTATCTTTATACTCTACTTTTACTGCGCCATTGCCTACAGCTACATCGCCTACTTCATAAAACCGATGGTTGGGTGAAACATTTATTCCTGTCATCAATAATTTTGTTTCATAGTCTTCAGGAAAAATTTCTTGCTTGTTGATTTCTATTTTTTGTGAACCTCTGTAAAAAAGCAAATCGTCTTTATCAGAAGTAAACAATATCCCTTTCACAACGGCAATGGTTTTATCCAACTCAAATGTTTTAGAAAATATTTTACTCGGCTCTGTTACGTTAATATCAAATCTTTTTTTTACAATATTTTTCATAAACTGTTTTCTTGTTTTAAAAAAGCTAAACCAAGGGAGGACTATTACCCATAGTTGTTTCTCACCTCCCTCGTTATTAGCTATATTTTATGGAGTGGTAATCGTACCATGCAATGCAGCATAGATGTAGGTATTGGCAGGTATGCCATCTACACTTCCCAACTCAATGGTTAGTTCTATCAACACATCATCGTGAATCAATCTTGGGTTGGCTAGTTTGTAATACCCAAGCGGCACATTGCGGTTGTTGTTGGTTTTAAAAATCACATTTCCTGTTTCGGGTACAATTTGTTTTTTGTTGCTTTTCAAATTGAACTCTCCATTGGCAATAGATGGAAATTCTTCCAACCCTTTAAAATTTGTAGCAATCACTTTGTCCTTGCTTGTGTCCGCTGCTGTACCTGCCATTAAGTAAACACCACTCACCAATAAGGCTTGGTTCTTTGGTAATTTTGCGTTAGAGATATTACGCAAGCCAATTTCTTTGTCATCTTGCGTTTCAAACAATTTGATGGTTTTGGAGGTTACAGGCTTGATGGAATAAATAATATTATCTGCCAAACGCAATTCACCTCTTACCAATGCTTCTTTAATAGAAGGTGGCAACTCTGCAAAATGCTTTTCCATTTCTGCTCTCGAGCCTCGGCTGCCTGCACCTGTGTTCGATAATTTGTTGATGGTGCGCTGTCTTAGTATGGGATTCATTCTGCGTAATGCACCCAATAGTTCTTCGCCTTCTGCTCCATCAATTCCCAACAACGCTCCTTGGTTGTTGTACTCTTCTGTTCCTTCTAACATTCCTAACATAATTTTTATTTTTTTTGGTTAATTTTTAATTGTAATTCCTTATTTAATTTCCTACTTAAAACTTATTACTTATAACTTACCACTACAGGGCTTCTACATAATTATCTCATCTTCCAATCCAACTGTTCCGTTCACATCATACTCCATATTCCCTCCTTGCATTTGCTGCATTCCACTTTCGGTGATTTGGTTTTCAATAAAATCTAGTGCCGCTAAGTCACCATTTAATTCATTGTTGGGATAGGTAAAATATTGTACCTCGCCAATGCCATTTATTGCCGCTGCTTTTTTCGGAATGATTTTATCAAGAAATAATTTTTCAGAAAAAGTTTCTTTGTACGCCATTACCCTTTCTTTAACCCCATCTATTCCATCCAAACCACTTACTGCTTTGCCTTTTTGAAAACCATTCGATGCCATCATACCTACGCCGAAAATGGTGGCGAGCTTGTTGTCAGAATAATGCCCAACACCTGTTACCAATGCACCAATACCGAGTGATGCTTTTCCAATAGCTGCCCCAATTAATCCACCACCAATAACGCCAACGAGTAAATCTTTTCCTGTTTCGAGTACGGTGTTTTTTGCATTACCTTTTGTTTCCAATCCCTTACTGATATTTTGCATAAAGCTTTTTTTCTTAGCTTTTGCTTTGTAAGCATTCTTTTTTTTAGCTGCCATAATTGTATTTTTTAAAATTTTTATTTTTTGCTTTTACATCAACGCTACCGCTGTTTTCTTTCGAGGTTTAGGTTTTGCCTTGCGGTGATGTTGTTTGTTTCTTGGAATACCATGCAAGGCTTTGGGCGATGCTTTATTGGGTGTTGTTGTTTTATGATTCCCCAACATTTTAATACCAAGTGCTAGTATGGTTAATCCTCCGATTCCGATGGCTGTTGGTTTTAGCCAAGTTTTGTTTTTATCCCAAAAACCTTTTGGTGGTTCTTCATCGGGTGCTTTATCAGCACCTGTTTTTACCAAAGTATTTTCTGTATTCATTACTTCATTATCTTTTGGCATTACTTTGTTTGCAGGTGGATTATCATACACAGTTGGCATTGTATTTTCCGTTACAACAGGCAAAGGATTTTGTCTTACCATTTGCGTATTTGCTTGTGCATTTGCTTGCGGATAACTATCGGGCTGCATAATATTTGCAGCTTCTTGAGTTGGCAGTGGCAAAGCAGGTGCGGCTGTTTCAGC
>JANOZW010000137.1:0-2698 GCA_031429575.1 Ferruginibacter sp. | reverse complement strand
CATCCATAATTTTTGCCCTCCGCTCTCAAAACCTGTAGGAGATGGGTTGTTGATGTATTTTTCTAAGAAGCTGTATGAGCTTTCTTTTAAGATGCTTTTTGCTTTTGGTGATTTTGCCATTGGTAAATATTAGTGTTGTCTGTTAATTTTATAATTATTTTAAAACTGTTTCTAATTCTGCTTCACTCACCACCCCATCTTTTCTCCAAACTTCTTTTCCGTTTTTATATACGATGAAAACAGGAAGAGCGGTTACATTATATTTTTTAAGAAGATCTTCATCTTTTCCACCATCTACTTTTAGCAAAGCAAATTTACCGTCGAATCTTTTTTGAAGTTTCTGTACAACAGGATCCATTGTTTTGCAAGGTGGGCACCATGTAGCGCCAAAATCTACTAATACAGTTGTATTGCTTACTATGCCTGCATTATATTCATCTATGGTCATTTGTTTCTCATTAGCTTTGCCTGCAATTGTTTTATTACTTGCTTTCCATGCGTTAATGCCGCCCTTTAATTCATATACATTAAAACCTTGCTTACGCATTTTATTGGCCGCAGATGAACTTCTTCCTCCACTTAAACAATATACAAATACAGGTCTTTTTTTATCTATGAAAGATGAGCGTCTTTCAAATTCTTTTTCATTATTCCAATCTGCCCATAGTGCATTTTCTAAATGCCCACTGTTGAATTCTCCAACTGTTCTTACATCAAAAATTTGTGCAGAATCTTTTACCATCCCTTTTTCAAATTCATCTGCAGAAAGTACTTGTTTATTTTGCGCAGCACAGGAGAAGAAAAATAGTGAGAGTAAAATAGCCGTATATTTTTTCATAATATTTATTTAGAAACAGAATAATGTTGCAATAAAAATTTCTACCTGCAAAGATAAACACTATGAAAGTTGTTTTGTAGTTTCGGCTGCTTTACTTTCTCTTTCTGCAGCTATTACTTTTAGGGAATGTATGCTCACATTTAGTTCAAAG
This sequence comes from Ferruginibacter sp., assembly GCA_031429575.1. Taxonomy (GTDB): domain Bacteria; phylum Bacteroidota; class Bacteroidia; order Chitinophagales; family Chitinophagaceae; genus Ferruginibacter. The sequence goes on along the minus strand of JANOZW010000137.1, from coordinate 1,709 downwards.
CCAATGAGCAGTGCTAAAGAGTTAATATAAATAAGTGCCATTACCATCATAATTGTACCAATGGAACCGTACAAGGCATTATATCTTCCAAAATTGTTTACAAAAATAGAAAAACCAACCGTAGCAGCTAAACTAAGGGTAGTTGCAAGAAAAGTACCTGGCGTAGAAAAATTCCACTTCTTTCTGATAGATGGTGCGTATTTAAAAATAAATCCGATAATTATGTAAACCAATAGTACAATAAATAGCCATCTTGTGTAACCAATGATTTCTCTGAGTGTACTGTTTTTTACCGCCACTTTTAACAATGCTCCTTCCATTATTAGCAGTATTAAATAAGTAAACAACAAACTAAAAATAATGATGGTCAACCTTAAAGCAACGGTTCGCACCACAAAGCCTTTTCGTTTTTCAAAGCCTACATATTTTTTATTAAAGGATCGCATAATACCCATCATACCGTTGGATGCAAAGAATAATGCAAGTAGTAATCCAAAAGAAAGCAACCCAATTTTATTGCCATCTATAAAACTATCGATGAATATAATTAATTGTTTATTGTAAATTTTTGAAGGAACGATATCTAATATTAACGTGTGTAATTGTAATTTGATTAATTTTTTAGAAACAAAAGGTAGGTTTGGAATTAATGTGAATAGAAACAACAATGATGGAGGAATCGCCATTATAAAATTATATGAAATGGCTGCTGCTCTCTCTGATAAACCATGTTGCTTTAACTGGGTTCTAAAAAATTGAATAACATCATACAACGCCAACCCTTGAAAACCGGGTAAATGCCACAGCTTACTTTTTCTTAACAAAAAAGGAAGGGGGGTATAACCTAATATGATGCGTTGTATTTTGGTCAAAAGTTAGTTCAATGTTTATGTTTGAATAATATAACCTGAAAATTAATTAAAAAATTCGATTCTTGAACCTTGAACCTTGAACTTTAAACTTTGTATATTATTTCTTACTTCTTATCAAACTATCCAATGCATTTTGATAGGCTTTGGCAAAAGCTTGGTGCTCTGGGTATGTTACTGCAAAGTTGGAATAGCCTTTAAAATCTGGCTTGGCTACAAAAAACATATAGTTTGTTTCAGGCGCATCTAGCACGGCATCTATTGTTTTTATAGATGGTGTACATATTGGGCCTGGCGGCAAGCCTGCATGTGCATATGTATTGTAAGGAGATTCATATTTTAGGTGACTGAACAAAATTCTTTTTAAAAGAAAATCTTTCATAGCAAATTTTACGGTTGGGTCAGCCTGTAATTTTTCGCCTTTTAAAAGTCTATTTTTATATACACTTGCTACAAGAGGTTTGTCTTCTGCTTTGTTTGTTTCCTCTTCTACAATACTTGCAATAATATATACTTGCAAGGGAGATAAATTTTTTGCCTTTGCTTTTTGTACACGATCAGTGTTCCAAAATTTTTCTTCTTCACTCTTTAAGCGGCTAAATATTTTTTTTAAACTAATGTTCCAGTTCAACTCATATGTGTTTGGTATAATGGCAGACATCAATGTATTGTCATTTAAGTTATACACTGCAATAGAATCTTTATTACTCAAGAAATTTATAACTTCTAAAGAATCTATTTCAAAACTTTTTCCAATTTTACCAGCAAAGTCTTCTTTTAATCTTATTTTGTTTATCACCAATCTTACTGGCGATTGTTTCCCTGCTTTTAGCATTTTTA
>JANOZW010000136.1:0-6638 GCA_031429575.1 Ferruginibacter sp. | reverse complement strand
CCTTTTACAGCTTCTAGTGGAGCAAAATCTCCACCCATCATATCTAGCCCAATTGTAATCATTGCAAGAAATTTTAAAAATTAAAAATTCCAAAACCTTTCTTGAAGTTAAGCAAGAATGACTTTGGAATAAAATATTTTTTTTAGCAGAAATTAAACAGCCCTTAATGGCGCTTTTTCAGAAACTAATTTTCCTTTGTAGAACAATTTTCCTTCGCTTACATGTGCACGATGACGTACATGGGTTTCACCTGTAGTACTGTCTATGCTAAGGGTAGCAGCAGTAGCTTTATAATGTGTTCTTCTTTTTGCACTTCTTTGCTGTCTATGACGCCTTTTCGGATTTGGCATGTTTGTTTATTTTAGTATTTAAATTAAAAGTATTTAGTATTCAGTATTTAGACTGTGTTAGTTGTCTTTAAATTTTTCTAACCCTTTCCAAATGGAATTTTCTTTTTGTTCTTCTGATATAAGCCTCATTTCTTCTAGTTTCTTCAGTACATCTTTGTTGCAAAGCGATTGTCCATTTTCATCATCTGCACATACATGTTGTGTAGGTATGCTAAGCAATACAAATTCGTACAACCAATCGCTTACATCTAAGTGGCTTTCGCTTCTAGCCATGTAAAACACATCTGCATCTTGCTCTTGCTCGTTCATTTCTTCTGGATTTTCAATAAGTTTTACAACCATATTAAACTCATCCCAAAGCGAAACTTGCAATACATTTCCGCATCTGTCGCAGTTCACCTGTGCATTGCCACCTGTTTGAATTTTTAGCAACATAAAATCCTTGTTTTTTTCTAACAGTAATTTTACAGTAGCATGCATATTTTCAGTATCTTCTGCACCTTTTTCTATAAAGAACTTATCCCCTAATTCGTAGTTAAACTCATGCTCTCCATGTTTTAAACCTACAAAAGCTATCTCATACAACCTCTTGCTTGTCATTACACTCGTTTTAAAGGATTGCAAATGTACGTTATTTATTTTGAAATATACCAATACCGATGCTATTTACTTGATAAAATACTGCAATTTTGGGTATAAAACACTATTTATAGGTATGATAGCTACTCGAAAATGGATTTTAGGCGTTCTTTTATTGGCTTGTTGTATTGTTGTTAATATATATAGTAACAATTCATTTAGGGTAGAAAATGGCTTTTCATCACATTTTTATCCTGCTTTTTCAAAAATGCTGAGGTCTGTCTTCGGTTGGTTGCCATTTAGTGTAGGCGATTTTTTATACGGTGGATTGGTTGTTTTTCTTTTACTAAAACTTTTTAAATTGATAAGGTTTCTGTGGAGTAAAAAAAGAAGAGCAAATTTTAAAGCAAGTATAAAACCAGTGCTTTTTTCTACGTTTGTGTTTTGTGCTACCGTTTATTTAATTTTCAATATTTTTTGGGGAATAAATTATAATCGTATTGGAATAGCAGCACAGATCAATTTAAAAATAGAGAAATATACGGTAGAAGATTTAAAGAAAATAAATGATGTATTGGTTGAAAAAATAAATACATCTAAACAGATATTGATGCAGAATAAAATGCCGTACCCAACAAATAAAGAATTGTTTTTAAAAACAGAAAGTGCATATGTAGAAGCTAAGAAAAAGTATCCATTCTTGTATTATGGAAAACATTCAATAAAAACATCTATGTGGGGATGGCTTGGAAATTACACCGGCTTTGTTGGCTATTATAATCCTTTTACTGGCGAGGCACAAGTGAATACAACAGTGCCAAAGTTTACACAACCATTTACCGCTTGCCATGAGGTAGCGCACCAGCTTGGTTATGCAAAAGAAATGGAAGCCAATTTTGTGGGCTACCTTGCTGCATCAGCTTCTATAGATACGTTGTTTAGGTATTCTGTTTACGCAGATTTATTTACGTATGCCAATCGTACATTGTATTTTGCAGATAGTACATCATCATCAAAATATAGAAAATTATTATCGCCTGAAGTTATTGCTGATTTTAAAGAAAGGCGAAAATTTAATGTAGATCATCAAAGTTTTGTAGAGCCTATTGTACGTTTTTTTTATGATAAATTTTTGCAAGGCAATGAGCAACCCATGGGCATTTTAAGCTACGATGAGGTAACAGCTTTTATTATTGCATATTATAAAAAGAATGGAACAATTTAATGCTACCTTACATGCACAAATAAAGTTGCACACATGAAACCCATTTTTAAATTACTTATATCTATTTCTATCCCACTTGCGGTTGGAGCACTGTCAGGTTATCTTACCTCTTCTGCAATAAATGGTTGGTATGCCACATTAAACAAGCCATCTTTTAACCCGCCTAATTATTTGTTTGGCCCTGTCTGGACAACCCTTTACATAATGATGGGTATTGCTTGTTTTTTAGTTTGGAATAGTAAATCGGTATCAGAAAATAAAAATAAGGCATATTTATTTTATTGGGTGCAGCTGTTTTTAAATTTTATGTGGAGCATCAGCTTTTTTTATTTTCAAAACCCTGCTCTTGCATTGGTGGTTATTGTTTTGATGTTGATTACCATTGCTGGTACTATATTTTGGTTTAGAAAATTTTCTCTTGTATCAGCATGGTTATTGGTACCATACATTTGTTGGGTGACTTTTGCTACGGCTTTAAATTTTGAATTGTTGAGGCTGAATTAATAAAAATATTTTTGTTAATAATTTTCATTTTTCTTTAAATAAAAAAATACGCTTACCTTTCAACTCTAATTTTAAAACTATGGAATTATTAAAAGATTATTGGTGGGTTGTATTACTAGGCTTTGCCTTATTGGGTTGTTTTGTCACTGTCAACCAAGGATTGATTGGTGTGGTAACCATGTTTGGAAAGTACCAACGCATCATGCGCCCGGGCTTAAATTTTAAAATACCTTTTTTGGAGCAGATTTACAAAAAAGTAAGTATTCAAAATCGTTCAGTTGAGCTAGAGTTTCAGGCGGTAACGGTGGATCAGGCAAATGTTTATTTTAAGTCTATGTTATTATACTCTGTTATAAACGTAGATGAAGAAACGATAAAAAATGTAGCATTTAAATTTATAAGCGATAAAGATTTAATGCAAGCGTTGATACGTACGGTGGAAGGTAGTATTCGTGCATTTGTTTCTACAAAAAAACAAGCCGAAGTGTTAAATGTGCGTAGAGATATTGTTGAGAATGTAAAAGAGCAAGTAGACATTACGCTTGAAGGATGGGGATATCACTTGCAAGATCTTCAAATAAATGATATAACATTTGATGAAGCCATTATACAAAGTATGAGTAAAGTGGTAGCGAGTAATAATTTGAAAGCTGCGGCAGAAAACGAGGGGCAAGCATTGCTTATCACCAAAACAAAAGCGGCAGAAGCGGAGGGTAATTCTATAAAAATAGCGGCAGAAGCGGAAAGGCAAGCAGCACAATTGCGTGGGCAGGGTGTGGCACTATTTCGTGAAGAGGTAGCCCGTGGTATGAGTTCTGCAGCATCAGAAATGAAGCAAGCTAATTTAGATACGAACGTAATTTTATTTAGTATGTGGGTGGAAGCCATTAAAAACTTTGCAGAATACGGAAAAGGAAATGTTATTTTCTTAGATGGCAGTAGTGATGGAATGGAAAAAACGATGCGTCAGATTATGGCTATGCAACAGCTGCATGATAATAAGTAGTAAGAAAGTTATACGGAATAGTTAATTGTAAAAGCATCTCAATATTTGAGGTGCTTTTTACATATTGTAAATTTTAGAGCTCGAATGTTTAAAATGCTATTTATTTTTCTATGCCAGCAACAATTAAGCAATTCAACAATTTAACAATTCAACTTTTTACCGATTTAACATTATCTTTAGCGAAATTCAGAAAACATTCGGTTTATTGCAATCGGAATGATATTTGATTATTACAACACAACTAAGAAACCTCTATGAATATGTTTGATATTTTTTTGCAAATAGACAGCACCGCAGCTGCGGCCGCAGCCATAACAAAATCAGAAACTGTATTCGGTATGCTCAGCAAAGGCGGACCAATTATGATTCCATTGGGTATTTTATTTGCCTTAGCTATTTATGTTTTTATTGAGCGTTGGCTCGTTATTGCCAAAGCAAATAAACTCGATGAAAATTTTATGAGTATCATAAGAGATCAAATAACAGGTGGCAATGTATCAGCAGCTCGTAGCCTTGCAAAGAATAAGGACAACCCAATGAGCAGAATGATTGATAAAGGGATACAGCGTATTGGAAAACCTATTGATGCTATTGAAAAAAGTATGGATAATGTAGCTAAATTGGAATTGTATAAAATGGAGAAAAACTTAAATATACTTTCTGTAATTGCTCGTATAGCGCCATTGTTTGGGTTTGTAGGTACTATTGTGGGATTGGTTATTTTGTTGAAAGAATTTGCTACCATTAGCAATCCATCTATCAGTCAAATAGCAGATGCCATGTATATAAAATTGATAACCTCTGCAAGTGGATTAATTATTGGTATGCTAGCATACTTAGGCTATAGTTTTTTGGATACACAAATAAATAGAACCGCAAATAGAATGGAAGCAGCGAGTAGTGAGTTTATAGATATTTTACAAGAACCGACGAGGTAAGAAGGTTCAAAGTTGAAAGTTCAAGGTTCGACCGGCTCAAATCCTTAAACTCTTAATACTACCCCGTAACCCGTAACTAAATAACCCGTAACTTTTTAAAAATGTCACTAAGGAAAAATAAATTTAGAGAAGATCATTCAGAAGTGGACACAGGGCCATTGAATGATATTTTGTTTATATTATTAATGTTTTTTTTGATGATATCTACATTGGCTAATCCTAATGTGATAAAGATGAGTGTGCCTAAAGCTAGTAGCGATACCAAACAAAAACAAAGTGTAGTAGTAAGTGTTGATAAGGATAAAAATATTTTTGTGGGCTCTACAAAAATCGAGCATGATTCTTTAGAGTCTGCTTTACGCAAATTTATAAATGAAGGGGATAGTATAAAACCTGCAGTAGTTATTAATGCAGATTCAATTGCCCAATGGGGAGAAATAGTAAGGGTAATGAAAGTAGCTAGAAAGCTAGGTGCTACCACTTCCGCCACAGTTACTGGTAGCGATAAATAATAAGCATTCTTTCTTTGCCTTGCATGTCTTTTTTTATTTCTACTTTATAATTTTTTTCTATAAAAAGAGCTGCCGTTTCTTTCGCTAAATTTTCGTGTGTTTCTAGAAAAATCCTTCCATTTTGGTTAAAATGATTTTCTGCAAACGACAATATTCGTTTGTAAAAAATTAATGAATCGTTTTGTGGTACGAACAATGCAAGATGCGGTTCATGCGCTGTTACATTTTTATCTAAAATATTTTTTTCATCTTCGGGTATGTATGGCGGATTGCTAATAATTACATCAAATTTTTCGAATGCTGCATAATTATTTTCATCTAAAAAATCTGTTGTTCTAAAATCTATTGCTATATTATTTGTAGTGGCATTTTTTTTGGCAACCTCTAATGCCGCTTCACTTACATCAATCGCCATCACATTTGCATTTGGTATATTTTTTTTTATGCTTATGGAAATACAACCACTTCCTGTACCAATATCCAAAACACTTTTTCCATTATTAATTTTTAAAAAGTTGATTACTTCGTGCACCAATTCTTCTGTTTCGGGTCTGGGTATAAGTACATCATTTGTTACATAAAATTTTAAGTTGTAAAACCATGCTTCGTTTATAATGTATTGTATGGGTTCGTGGGTTAATAATTTATTTAAAGCACTATTTAAAGACGAATAAATTTCATCAGATAATATTTCATTGCTTTTTAACAGTAAATCTTTTTTACTAGTTTTAGCAAAATGTTCAAATGCAATATTTGCTATAGCATGTGCTTCACCATTGCTATAAATTTTTTTTAAGGAAGCTATATATTTATTGTATTTTTCTTTTAATATCATTGCTGCAAACATACTTCATTTTTTTATGGTCTATTTCATGCTTATTTTTGATACTTGACAAATTATTTATTATACATGCAACGATGCATAGAGCTAGCACAACTAGGGGCTGGCAATGTAGCGCCCAACCCACTCGTGGGGGCTGTGCTTGTGTATGAGGAAAAAATAATAGGAGAGGGCTATCATGAAAAATATGGAGAAGCACATGCAGAAGTAAATTGTATCAACAGTGTAGCTGAGGAAAACATTGGCTTAATTAGTAAAAGTATTTTATATGTTTCATTAGAACCATGTTCACATTTTGGTAAAACGCCGCCTTGTGTTGATTTAATTTTGAAATATAAAATTCCATATGTTATAATAGCATGCAGAGATAGTTTTGAAAAAGTAAATGGTACTGGTATTGAAAAATTAAAAGTGCAGGGAGTAAAAGTTGAGCTTGGAATATTAGAAAACGAATGCATAACTTTAAATAAAATATTTTTTACATTTCAAGAAAAAAAACGACCGTATATTATTTTGAAAGGAGAAATGCTCACTATAGAGGTCCACTACAAACTCCTCTGCTACACTGCACTGCACTGCACTGCACTGTTTAAGGGTCATACGTTACCTCTCAAGATTGCTTTGCTCAGAGCCCTCATCTTCGGAAAATGACTTCCCTTTCTTCTTCTTGTCCCCTGCGCTGC
>JANOZW010000135.1:0-10318 GCA_031429575.1 Ferruginibacter sp. | reverse complement strand
CCTCATCCAATGCTGGCAGCATTACCACAAATTGGTTTTACAACACTGCCCCACTAAGCGTTACAGCAAATACATATCCTGTGGCCATAAACCAAGTGGGCGATTATTATGCAACCATTAAAGAAACATTTCCGAGTGGTTTACAATGCAGCAATACGGCTGCTACCATTACCATCACCGCCAGCGAAAGCAACAAACTATTTATTTTTCCAACACCAAACAATGGCAGCTTCAATGTATCGTATTACAACAGTATCAACAGCAATACCAAAAGAACCATTACCATTTACGATGCCAAAGGCGCACTCGTTTACAAAAAAGAATTCCCCATTACAGGTTTCTACACACTACTGCCTATAAACTTACAAGCGGCAAGCCGAGGCATTTATGTTGTAGTAATTTTTGATGCAGATGGAAAGAAATTGGTGGAAGGGAAAGTGCATGTGAGGTAATAAAAGGAAGGGGAGCATGAGCAAGGGTGCAAGGTTGAACATTTGTATCCGCCTATCCACTGCAATGGGTTTCGTACCTCTCCCATTTTCGTTCCTATGCGGGCTATGCTCAGCATTAGTAATTCTATTTGGCTTTTATTGTGCAATAGATGGAAGCGGAGATTTTAGCGCACTTTTCGTGGGGAGCATTTAAAAAAAGTTTGCATAATTTAATTTGCTTTCAAAGTTTTACTAACTTAGTTTTTCACAATAAATTTAAAGTGAAACTATTTTACGTACTCAATGTATAAGTTATACCGATTATAAATAATGAAAAGTCCAAAAAAGGAATATTGTCAGGGTGAGCTTGTCGAACCCGATGAACTTAATGAAAGCCGCCTTCGACAAGCTCAGGCTGACAACTTTTATAATTTGATGTAATAGTTATAATTGGAATTATAAATAATACAATATTATTATGGCAAAAGAAATAATTAAAACAGCTTTAACGGTGTTTGAACAAATAAAACTAACCGATAATAATGGCAATGAGTTTTGGAGTGCCCGAGATTTATCAAAAGTTTTGGAATACTCAGAATATAGACACTTCATACCAGTAATAGAAAGATCAAAAGAAGCTTGCGAAAACAGTGGGCAATTGATAAGTCATCATTTCGAGGATATCCTCGAAATGATAAATATAGGTAAGACAGCAAAAAGAGAAGTAGAGAGTGTAAAACTAAGCCGATATGCCTGTTACCTTATCGTGCAAAATGCAGATCCATCCAAAGAAGTAGTAGCACTAGGACAAACCTATTTTGCTGTACAAACCCGCATACAAGAAATACAGCAGATGCAGGAATATGGCAGCCTTAGCTCCGAAGAAGAGAAACGTATTTTTTTGCGAGCCGAAATGAGTAAGCACAATACCTACCTTGCTGCAGCAGCCAAAAATGCCGGCGTGCAAGATGGACTAGATTATGCCGTATTTCAAAATCATGGATATGCAGGTTTGTATGGAGGCCTAGATGCAAAAGGCATACACAAAAAGAAAAACCTGAAAAAAAGCGAACATATATTAGACCACATGGGTAGCACAGAACTAGCTGCCAATCTTTTTAGAGCTACACAAACCGAAGATAAATTACGCAATGAAAATATAAAAGGAAAACAAAAAGCCAACAAAACGCATTATGAAATTGGTAAAAAAATATGACAAAACGATTAAAGAAATTGGCGGCACTATGCCAGAGCATTACCCAGTGGCTGATAATATAAAAAAGGTAAAAAAAAATTAAGTAATAAAGCCAACAAAAAAATTACGAGTAAGAAACAATAATTTTTCTTTACAGACTAGGTTCTATTAGGAGCGTGGACAGTAGTGCAAAGCCGAACATTTGTATCCGTCTGTACGCTATTCCTTCGTATATGTATGCTGCGCTAAGCTTGCACACATATACTCGGTGCCGCTTCCATGCGGGCTACGCTGAGTGGTAGTAATTCTAATGGGTTTTTATTGTGGAGGAGATTGAAGCAGATGATTGACGAATATTACTGAACAAGATTATTACAAAAAGCATTTTAGACTAATATATATCAAGATTTAGTTCTTCTCAAATGTAATTTTTCTCGAATCGAATAAATTTTTTGGATAGTATCTGAATCAAGATCTTTATCAATAGATTTAAGAATTAGTTCGTCATTTCTTTTACATATATCTTTAATAGAATCCTTTTTTTTAAAATCAATTACAAAAGAATTAAAATCTTTTGTTTTGATATCTATAAAAGGGATTGGTATTTTTTTGAATTCATTAGGAGTCAATTCTAACACACCTCCACCATAAAATCTACCATTTAATTCAGCAAATGTAAGTGTGAGAGAATTATAAAATGAAAAAATAAGATTATCAATTTCATAACCATCATTCATCTCAATTTTATAAGCACTATCAGTTACTAGAACTTCTGCATTGTTTTTTATTAATTTGGGATATTCATTGCATCTTTTAAAGAAAAAAGCCTCAGGTGCTTTGCCAACATTAGGAACCTCGTACCACTTATCCCTCTTAGTCATTTTGTATCTTTCATTTAAATCATTATCAAACCCTATTTTAAGGTACTCATTAATTTTTTTACTATCTTCAAATCTTGCCTTACTATTTAATGATAATAAAAAGGAAGGCTTGTCACTATTTTTTAAAGCATTAAAATCTACTTTATTTAACTCCACACTACCATTAACAAAAAACCCTTTTTGAATGATTGGTTTTAAATATTTTTTCAATTCATATTCTTTTGCGGTTGCTTTATTTACTATAAAAAAATCATTCGCAGCGGTTACTATGCCTGCTTTAGAAGAACAATAATCATCTACAGTCTTAATTTTACTTCTTAGCCTTTCTAATAATTCATAATCATCAGATGACAACTGATGATTCCATTTTGCTTCTTTAATATTGGTGCTTTTAGCTAGTTCAAATTTATTTTCACTAAGAACTTTCACATCATCTATCTGAGTAAAGAAAACACCTTTGTTCCTAGCTCTTTTTTCGCACACTAAAATTAAAGTGTCTTGACCTTTGCAGCCTTCAAATAATAACTCTTTAAAAGTAAATATTTCAATACGCTCAAATTCAGTCTGCAACAATTCCCTTAATTCAAATGCATATTTAACTTGCAATAATTCTGCAGGTAAAACAAAGGCTAACACTCCATCTTCATTCAAAAAGCTTATGCTTCTTACAAGAAATGCAGTCCATATATTTTTTATTTTGTTTGTCGATAATGAAGCAAATGTCTTGTGTATTTGCTCACACAATAAAACCTGTTTCTCGTTTAATAGATTTTTCTTTATGTAAGGAGGATTCCCTATAACTAAACTAAATTTTTGTTTATTGTTATTTTGGAAATCTAAAAAATCTTTATTCACTGTTTTAAGCACTTTACTCTTTGCGAGTAATTTTACTTTTGCCATTTCTTTCTCTTCTCTTTCAACTGCAACAATTTTTTTTATCTTTTTTGAAAAAATTGAGTCATTCAATATTGTTTTGATGAATATACCATCACCACTACTAGGCTCTAATACTGACAATTCTTTCCCTCTCACTTTTTTTGAAAGATGATTGACCAAAAAATCTGCAATGATTTTTGGCGTATAAAATGAGCCTGTAAGTTTTTTATTGCTCATAGAATTCTATTAGCTCCTTATGGAAAATATAATATTGTAAAGCATACTCTCCCAATTTTAACCTTATTAAGTTATGTTCATCTTCATGATGCAAATGAAGATCAAGTTGAATTATTAGTGCATCAATAATTTGCCTCAATCGATTCATGTTAAATAGTACAATTATTGACCGCTCTCTTTCATCAAATTTAAAGGCTTCTCTAAACATCCATTTCCCTAAAGGAGTCTGTGCTCTTATAGCACCAACTTCATTTCTATAAAAATGAGTATCGAAATTTGGATTACAAGGATCTACAAAACCCACAATACCATCATTATAAATAGTGGCACTTTCAATTGGCCAATTATTCAGTTTTTTATTATTACAAAACTTACAAGAATATACTAAGTTGCTATATTCTGTTAATGAAATGTTCCAACCATGTAATAAAATTTTACTTTTAGGCACAAAATGATCAACTTCAAAATATGTATGCTTATAACCATCGTATGAATGGCAGTAACCACAATGATTATTAAAATCTTCTCTTAAATCTGGCTTATGTTTTCTCCATTTGTTTTCTCCTGGGTTTAAACTAGGAATAGTCCTTCTCACTGGAGTTTTTTCTCTTAATGGAATCATTTATTATTTTTTTTAATTAATGACTCTAAAAATTCTTCTGCTTCTTTGGTAGTCTTAGAAAGATTATCCATTTTCTTTTCATCAAGCAATTGCAAAGGTACTTCATTTGAACTTTTATCTAAAGCATTTAATTCAATTTGAGTTTCAAGTAAAATGTGTTTTTCGCTAGCATTTAAACCTTCTCTTTCTCCTTTTTCAATCAATCTTTCAAGAATATCTTTTCTCTTTTTTATAAAATTTTTATACAATTCTATTGTTTTTGTAAGCTTTTCAACAAAATAATCTGGATGTTTTATTACCTCCTCCTTATCATAAATCATATTAGGATTGTCAACATGTGGGAATGCTTGCGTCTCAAGATTTGTAAAAATAACAATTGGAAACCTTGGCATAATCTCTTCATATGCTCTGGCTACTTCATCCCCATTATAATTTAAAATACCTTTATCATTCATTAAATAATCTACCATAAGTAAATCAACCTCGGATTCATAGACTTGTTTAATTAAATTATCAAGAGGAAGTCCTTGATATATTTCATATGGAATAATATCAAAATAATCTCTTAAAGCCCTTTCATATTTTATAAATTGATTCTTATCTTCATCAATATATCCAATTTTGTATTTCATATATTTATTTATTTCTTGTTGGAAATTCTATTTTTAATTTAAAGCCGATATTAGGCTCCATTATTTCTACTCTGCCGTTATTATCCATAATTACATTTTTTACTAGATACATTCCTAAACCTGTTCCTATATCATTGTTATCTTTATCTTTTTTTGAAGTTGTAAACGGTAAAAATATTTCTTCTCTATCTTTTTTAAATACATTAGGAATTCCAGTTCCATTGTCCGTATAAATAATTTGAATTTTCCCTTTTAACAAACTAAAACTTATAGCAATTTTTCTTTCTCGTACTATTTTCAAATTGTTTAAAGCATCAATTGAATTTGAGATTAGGTTATTGAAAATTGTATTCATATCCATTTCAAAAGTTCTAAATACATAAGGCTGAGAAATATTATTTTTAAGTTCAAGCTTTATATTTCTGTTTTCTAAAACGGTTTTCCAATTCTTTACAAGTCCTAAAAAGAACTTATCAAATTTAATAACTCCTCGTTTTCTTTTGTCTTTTTTAATTGCAGTTAATGAATAGTCTACCCAGTGAGCTATTTTTATATTTTCAGCTTTTAGTAACTCTATAATATTTACCGCATCTTTATAATCAACAGATTTCTTTTTTTCTTCTGGAAAAACTTTATCAAATATTCTTTCAAGGTCTTCTATATCATTAAAATTATTTTTGACTTCTTTTAATTCATGAGCAAAAGAAGAAACGATTAGTCCTAAACTTGCTAAAGTTCTTATCTGTGCAATTTCTGCATCTTTATCTTCACTTTTTTCAAATTTTTCAAAACTTTTAGCAATAAGCTTTTCGTATGCCTGCTTTTCTTCTTGCTCTTTTTTGGCAGTAAAAAGGTTAGGCTTTGAGCCATATATCTTATGTTCAACTTTCTGCCTTTCAAGAACTATTTTATCTGCTAATTTAATAGCTTCTTTTCTGATTTCATCGCCCCGCTCCTTATCTTTTCTTTTAACCGCATCTTCATAAAATTGATTTAAAATTTTACTTCTGTCTAACTCAAATTCAGAAATAAGAGCTTTCAGAAATTTTTGCAATATGCCAAAAAAATCATTTTCTTGTAATCCTCCCCTATCAGATTTATCTAATAAATAGGGGTTTTCAACTCTCGAGATACTTATTATTCCTGCTATTTGATTTGGTCTTACTCTCCAATCGCCAATTCTTTGACCAGGCCCTGCTGGGCTAACAACGACTCTTTCCCCAAGATGAAGCCAATCATTTCCTGAATCTCCATAAGGCCTAACACGAAATGAATCTCTATATATTTTTATTCCTCCAAACTTATCAATAATTTCTTTACGCTCTTGCGAAGAGACGTCTTTGTATGGGTAATCTTCCTTTTGTGAAGTTTGATTCTTTAAAAAGTAATATGAAAACGAAAAACTACCTAGTCTTTTCAATAAAGATTCATTCTCACTATTCCTTTCCCACTTTAAAATTTCGTTTGCTGTTTTAGTTACTTTAAATTCTTTCTTCTCCAATGTTTTTAAATCGTATGGAGTTTTTGCATTCTTAAAAAGATAAGCAAAATCCTTTTTTACTTTATTTAAATCTAACTCATTTCTAGTAATATTAATATTTACAGATAAGTCTTTTGAATTAAATGTTGTAAAAACTTTATAATCATAATCATTAAAATATGCAGTTTCTACTTCCCCAAATAATCTTGATTTTTGTAGATGATAAAAATTCACATTGAAGGGAATTGACAATTCCTTTGGAGGTATTAAAGCTTCTAAGCTTTTGAATACACTTTTCAAATTTATTTCATTCCAACTATCTTTAAGTTTCGATATTTTCAAAATAGTTCCACTATTGAATGATTTTGGTTTAATAAAATCAAGTAGTCCTTTATGAGAGGCAAAATTTTCTTGGATAAACGACTTTATATTCAAATCTTGCTCTTCAAAATCTGCTTTTATATCTGAAATAGATTTATTGGGAGAATCGAATTGTTTCCAATCCATGTTCCAATAAAATCCTTTTTTTATTTTTTTATCTTTAGGCATTGTCCACATTTCTGCAAAGAAGCCTAGACGATCTAGTGCAAACCTTCCAATACCTTTAGCACCAGTTTTCACTCTGCCATCATCAGAAATAAAATTTGTTTCTTTATTTCCTGTTCCTATTTCCATCCATTGGTTTTGAATTACAGTTTCGTTCATTCCGTCACCATTATCAATAATGTAAATTGAATTAAACCGAAAGAAAAATGAGGCCAAATCGGTTGTAATTTTCTCACTTAACTTCTCTTTTAAAACATACTTTCCGCCTTTAAGTATATAGCTAGTTTTTATTATCTCATTTTCATTAGAATAATTTTTAAACTCCTTTAGAGAAATTAACTCCGGAATCTTATCAAACAAAATATCAAAAACTACAAGACAGTTTTTTGCATCTGCATCATAGCAGTTCTTTACCAATTCAATAGTTGCACCCTCTGGATTAGAAAAGTTCTCTTGTCCTATAAGTTTTGCGGTTCTTGCTGATACTTTGAAAGGTATTTTTGACATTAATCAGTTTATTGTAAGGCAACAAATTAAGACATTTCTCTTAAAAATTATTGCTTTTTTAAAATAAGCTTCCAAAGACGCAGATATACACCCAGCTAATGTATCCATATGGCACAGAGATAGCACACTACTCCTAATGACGCAGAGCTGCGCACACTATCGTAGAAATGATGCGATTGCTTTTGTGTGTTGGCTTTCTACCTCATAAGGCGGTACAAGTGTGGGGCAAGTTATAATAGAGTAATAAAAACCAATGTTTTTTTCAATCGCTGTTCTTACTAATCCCACCCAACTTCGTAAAACGTTGATATTAAAATTAAATTTTTCACCGTCCTTTTTTAATTCTTTAGAATAAAAAAAACAATCTATTTTATTTAACTTAGTAACCAAGCCACATCATCTTTGGTTAGTTTTTTTACAAACGAGGCATCTTCCGATATTAATTCTTTTGCAAGCGATTTCTTTTTGGCTTGCAGCTGCATTATTTTTTCTTCGATGGTATTTTTACAAATCATTTTGTAGGCAAATACTTTTTTTGTTTGCCCTATTCGATGCGTACGATCTATTGCTTGGTCTTCCACAGCAGGGTTCCACCAAGGGTCTATTACATACACATAATCTGCAGCGGTAAGGTTTAGCCCCACACCTCCCGCTTTTAGGCTTATTAAAAATACCTGTACTGTTTTATCTGTTTGAAATTGGTCAACCAGTATTTTTCTATCTTTTGCAGGCGTACTTCCATCTAAATAAACATATTTTATTCCATCTGCGTCCAGCTTCTCTTTTACCAGTGCAAGCATACCCAAAAACTGAGAAAAAATAAGCATTTTATGATTACTGATGTTCTCTTCAATTTCACGCATTAGCTCATCTAATTTTATACTACTTTGCTTAAACCTGTTTTTTTCGGCATCTGCAAGCAGAGATGGGCAATCGCATATCTGTCTTAATTTATTCAATCCTTCTAAAATTAAAAATGCAGCTTTGGCTACACCTACTTCATCAATTTTTCCTAATATTCTCAATTTGTAATCTTCCTTAACTGTATCATATACTTTTTGCTGGTAGCTACCCATTTCGCAATACATTACCGTTTCTGTTTTATCGGGCAAATCTTTTGCTACCTGTTCTTTTGTTCGCCTAAGTATAAATGGAAAAACCATTTTACGAAGCTGTTCACTTTTTTCTTTATCGCCATATTTATCAATTGCTGTGGCAAATTCTGTTTTAAAAAATTCTTGATTACCTAATAAACCGGGGTTGCAAAAATTAAGTTGCGCATATAAATCAAATGTATTGTTTTGCACTGGTGTACCACTTAATACAAACCTATATTTAGTATTTACTAACCGTACTGCTTTTGTAATAAGCGACACAGGGTTTTTTATAGCTTGGCTTTCATCTAAAATTGTTACTTCAAAATTTAAGGAAGAAAATAATTCAATATCGTTTCTTAAAGTGCCATACGACGTTATGAGTAAATTCCATTTTGTACTTTTGGGTTTTGGAAAAGTTCTTTCGCCTCCATGATAAATTACATACTTTATACCTTTTGTAAATTTATCTATCTCTGCCTGCCAGTTATAAATGAGTGATGTGGGGCATACAATTAATGCCTTTATTGATTTTTTTTCATCGTGCAATTTTTGCAAAAAGCACAAAGTTTGTAAAGTTTTACCAAGCCCCATATCATCTGCCAAGCAACCGCCCCATCCTATTGCATGCATTTGGTTCAGCCAGTTTAACCCTGCCAGTTGGTAAGGTCTTAATATAGCAGAAATATTTTTTGATTTAGTAATTGTCTGTACGTTTTCTATTTGATTTAACTGCTCCTTTTTTACAGCTAGTTCTTGTAAAATATCATCTTCACTAATATTACCATACAGTTCATCAATCAGCGTATAATGAAATTTTGATACCTGCAATTCATCATCGTTTTTTACATTGCCCAATTGAAATAACGGTCTAAATTTCTTTACCCAATCTTCGGGTAATATACCAAGTGTACCATCACCCAATTGTATAAAATCATTTTTATTTAAAATGGCTTGCCTTAGTGCTTTTAGTGGTACCAATTGGTCGCCATATGTAATTTCAATTTTAAGTTCAAACCAATCTATACCGCTACCACCCTTAATATCCAGCTTTGGCTTGTATGTATTGTATTTAAATTTGGTTAAACTTTTTTGCCCATAAATTTCAATATTTTTTACTTTAAGTTTTTTGATAGCATCAAAAAACCATCCTTTTTCAAGTGCTTCTTTAAAGGTTAGATAATAATAAATTTCTTCCTTTTGTTCAGCAAAGTTTGGATGAAGATTTTCGATGGTT
This sequence comes from Ferruginibacter sp., assembly GCA_031429575.1. Lineage (GTDB taxonomy): Bacteria > Bacteroidota > Bacteroidia > Chitinophagales > Chitinophagaceae > Ferruginibacter. The sequence continues at coordinate 580 of JANOZW010000135.1, read as the reverse complement.
TGTTTTAAAAATATTTCTTTCTCCTCTTCTCTGTTGATAATAATGAGTTCATTGTTTTCAAAAAATTCAATATCCTCTCCATCTAATAAAGCTTCTTTATCGTTGTATTTAATGATGGGTTCAAACAACAAAAAATGCGGCTCTATTTCTTTTAACCTTACTGCAAATGTGCAGTGTGTAGCATCTATAACTTGGGGCGCACTTTCTGGTGGCAGCTCCAGTCCAATGTCATTTCTTAGCGGCCACAAATATTCTTTAATTAATTTATTTGCTTCTGTTTGAGGAAATAACAATTCATTTTTTTGTTGAAACTCTCCTAGTATTCGCCAAGTAGATTCACTATGCGGAAGGTATGCAATTTGATTTTTTATTAAAAGGAAATCTCCGTTGTTATTAAAATCAGCAATCGAAAATAACTCGTCATCTATTTTTATAAAAGGCTTTATGTTTATAAATTTTCCTTGCTCGGTTACCCTTAAATGCAGTTTAAAATATTCCTTGCTAAAAGTAAGTTGCAACAAATCTGCTACTTTATGCTTGTGCGATTTGGAGGTTGATGTAAAATAATAATTGGCTTCTG
>JANOZW010000134.1:0-5719 GCA_031429575.1 Ferruginibacter sp. | reverse complement strand
AGATATGCTCGTAGTTGGCGTAAATACAAATACATCTGCAAACAATACAAAACCCCTTGATACATTGGTAAACCATTTAAATACGAGCGGCATGGTATTGGCTAGTCTTTTACAAACAGATGCTGTTGTAATTTTTGAAGAAGGTTCACCACTTGAGTTAATAAAAAAAATAAAACCAGATGTGTTGGTAAATATTGGTGGACATTCCTTAGGACAAATAGCAGGATCCAAAGAAGTATTGGCTGCAGACGGAGAAGTAAAAAATATTAATATTGTTGATGATCTGCCAATTAGATAAAGAATTTATAAAACAAAAAATAAAAACTTCACATAAATTTAATATTGCTTACCCCTTTTTTCTATATTAACAGGTAATTTTAAACTTTATTAAAAAATATAGAGTTGCTTCACAAAAAAACAATTGCAAGAGATATAAGTTGGTTGGCTTTTAATGGACGTGTATTACAAGAAGCTGCAGATGATTCCGTACCAGTAAAAGAGCGTATAAAATTTCTTGGTATTTTTTCCAATAATTTAGATGAATTTTTTAGAGTTCGTGTAGCTGCTTTGCGTAAAATGCTGGAGCTAGGCAACAAAGCTAAAATGCATTTAGAAGTTGACCCTGAAAAAATACTTAACCAAATACAGCAAAAAATACTTATACAACAAAAAGAATTTGAAAGAATCTGGAAAGAAATTTTACGAGATTTAAAGAAAGAGCACGTCAATTTAGTAAATGACAAAAAGCTTTCAACCGCTCAGCAACAATTTGTACTCAACTATTTTAATGAAGAAGTTCGTAGCAGCATAGTGCCTTTAATGATAGAAAGTTTGAATCAATTTCCCGTATTAAACGATAAGTCTATTTACCTTGCTTGTACACTTTCTAAAAAAGATGAAGCAATCCCTAATAGATTTGCATTGGTTTCGGTGCCAGTACGAAGTTTATCTCGCTTTTTAATATTACCATCTAAAATTAATGAGCAATACATTATTTTATTGGAAGATGTAATTCGATTTTGTTTACCAAATATTTTTTCTTTTTTTGGGTATGATGTATTTTCTTCACACCTCATAAAAGTTACTAGAGATGCGGAAATAGACATAGATAACGATTTGTCTGGTTCTCTTATACAAAAAATAGAAAAAGGATTAAAGAATAGAAAAAAAGGAAAACCTGTTCGTTTTGTGTATGATAAAGAAATAGACGAATCTTTACTAAAATACCTTATTAAACGATTAGGGTTATCTAAGGCAAATTTAATACCTGGCGCAAGAATTCATAATTTCAAAGACTTTATTAACTTTCCCGAAAAGGTTTTTAGCAACAAAAATTTACGTAAAAAACCATTCACTCATCCTCAATTAAAAAATAGCACAAGTGTTACATCTGTGATAATGGAAAAAGATATTATGCTTCATTTCCCATATCATTCTTTTAATAGTGTTATAGATTTACTGAGAGAAGCGGCCATAGACCCTGAGGTAATGAGCATAAAAATAACTTGCTACAGATTAGCTTCAAAATCAAAAATTATAAATGCACTTACCAATGCCGTAAGAAATGGAAAGCAGGTAACGGTAATGATAGAGCTGCGTGCAAGGTTTGATGAAGAGGCTAATCTTGATTGGAAAATACATTTAGAAGAAGCAGGTATAAAAGTACTAATTGGGGTTCATAATTTAAAAGTACATGCTAAACTTTGTCTTATCAAGAAAAAAATAAATAATACAATTATCCATTATGGTTTTGTAAGCACTGGAAATTTAAATGAAAAAACTGCCCTTGTTTACGGAGATCATTGTTTACTTACATCCGATAGGCAAATTATGGCTGATGTAAACAAAATTTTTAATTACTTAGAAAATCCTTTAAAAAGAATTGGTTTATTAAGTGCTTGTAAAATATTATTTGTAAGTCCCATTAATATGCGAAGGCAATTTATATTTCTTATAAACAAAGAAATAAAAAATGCTAAATTGAAAAAGCCTGCAAGTATCACACTAAAAGTAAACTCTCTAAGCGATCATCATTTAATAGAAAAATTATATGAAGCCTCCATAGCTGGAGTAGAAGTAAAATTAATCATTAGAGGTATTTGTTGCATGTTTACTGAAGCAAAAAGAAACAAGAAAAACATACAAGCAGTAAGTATTATTGATGAGTACTTAGAGCACGCTCGAGTAATAATTTTTGAAAACAATGGTAGTAAGAAAGTATTTATATCATCTGCAGATTGGATGGTACGAAATATAGATCATAGAATAGAAGTGGCTTGCCCAATATTAGAAAAAGATATACAACAAGAATTAATAGACATTACCAATATTCAACTTAGCGATAATGTTAAAGCTAGGATATTGGATAATAATCAAGACAATGATTATGTAAACCCAAGAAACACAAAAAAAATACGTTCCCAAATCGAAACGTATAATTATCTATCTAAAAATGCTTCTATAAAATAAAAAGCATGTAACAGTGAGCTTTTTTAAGTGGTTATTTATCTTCTTTCTCCGCCATCAAATACGCTTTTATAAATCCATCAATCTCTCCATCCATTACTGGGCCTACGTTTCCTACTTCATAATCTGTACGATGGTCTTTTATCATTTTATATGGATGAAAAACGTACGAGCGAATTTGGCTGCCCCACTCTATCTTTTTCTTCTTACTATTATTGGCATCTTTTATTTCGTTGCGTTTTTGTAATTCTATTTCGTACAACCTACTTTTTAGCATTTGCATGGCCAATTCTCTATTGCCAAGTTGGCTTCTATCTTGCTGGCACACCACCACAATACCAGTAGGAATATGCGTGAGCATTACTTTTGTTTCTACCTTGTTTACGTTTTGTCCACCAGCACCACCACTCCTACTCGTTTCCATTTTTACATCGGCAGGGTTAATGTTTATTTCTATCGTATCATCTACAAGTGGATATACATACACACTCACAAAGCTAGTGTGGCGGCGGGCTGCACTATCAAATGGCGAAATACGTACTAGGCGATGTACCCCACTTTCGCTCTTTAAAAATCCGTATGCAAATGGTCCTTCAATTTTATAGGTACAAGTTTTTATACCTGCACCATCACCCCACTGCCAATCCATTTCGGTAACAGTCCACCCTTGTTTTTCTCCATACATGCGAAACATGCGTGCAAGCATTTCTGCCCAGTCCTGACTTTCCGTACCACCTGCACCACTGTTTATTTGTAGCATGGCAGTAAGCTCATCTTCGGGTTCGTTAAGCGTACTTTTAAATTCTGCTTCTTCCACTTTTTTTACTGCATCATCAAATGCTTCTCTCACTTCTTCTTCGGTGGTATCGCCTGCTTTCCAAAATTCAAAAAGCACGGCAAAATCCTCCACAGCAGTGCTTGTGCTGTGGTACATATTTACCCAAAACTCGTTTACTTTAGTTTCTTTTAAAATGGAAGTGGCTCGTGCGTTATCATCCCAAAAGCCTGGCGATAAAGAGAGTTGTTTGTCGTTGGCTATTTTAGATTCTCTGTTCTCTACGTCAAAGAAATCTCTTCAAAACCGTTATGCGATCTCTCAGAGCCTTTATTTGTTCTATTGTCATGCGGCGAAATTAAGGAATATGTAGGAATTTGCCTTCGGCTAATTCTTTATTGTTTTTTACGGGCTAAATATCCTTGATTGAACTTCAGTGGCGACGCTCCATTCAACAGTATATTATTTTTGATCTTTTATTATGCAATCACATACTCCATTACTCGTACCGAAATAGTTGGGTAGCCCCTACGGGGCATGCTCCCTTAATAGCAGTATTGGTTACAAATAGGTAGTCCCGATGGGACAAATAGAAATCTTTTCTATTTAGCTTTAAAAGATTTTTTACTAAATATATTCAAATAATTTTTATGAGCCGTTACATGTGTTTCACCCGCCTTTACTTAGTTTTGTTAAATTCACGACATTACCCTTTGGGACAAAAAAATCCTTTTTAATGAGCTTTAAAAAGTTTTTTTATTATAGATATTCAAATGATTTTTATAAAATTTCTATAGTTTAAAAAGCTCTATTGCCCGGCTATGGGCTACCTATTTGTAACAATAAATACCATAGTGTACAATTTGCCCCAGCGGGGCTACCCACGAAAAATGAAAAGCTTTAATATTTTTTATACATTTACCTTACACAATGGCACAACACAACGACACAGGAAAAATAGGTGAAACTTTAGCAGCAACTTGGTTTACCGAAAAAGGTTATACCATTTTACATACCAATTGGCGGCACAAAAACCTTGAAGTAGATATTATAGCATCTAAAAATAAGATGCTGCATTTTATAGAAGTAAAAGCTGTAACCACTTTACAATATGGCAACCCTGAAGATAAAATAACTGAAAAGAAAATTAAAAACCTCATAAACGCATCTGAAGAATATTTGTACCAGCATCCACAATGGCAGCGCATACAGTTTGATGTATTGTCTATTACAATGTTGCCAAATGTGGCAGTGGAGTATTTTTTAATTGAAGATGTGTACCTCTAGTTTTAAAGTTCAAGGTTCAAAGTTCAAGGTTGCTTACTTTGAGATTTATAATAGTAGATTAACCTTAAAAAACTTTGAACCTTCAACTTTCAACCTTGAACTTATTGGCTTCAACTTTGTATTCGGAGAGCTTCCACCCTCCCAATCAACTTCTCTACCATTTTAAACGTAGCAGGGCAGTAATCAATATTTTGTTTGTGTACATGAGCGTACTCTTCAAACTTTTTCTTTCTTAAATGAGGGAAACCCGCACAATCATCTGGGCGAACTGAATAGATGCTACACTTATTATCTTTCAAGTTTAAAAACTGACAGGGTTGTGTGGTATTTACCCAATCGCCATTGCGTTCTTTTTTTAGCCACTTGGTTTTAAAATCTTCTACCGTAGTTTCAAAATGTGCAGCAATTCTTTTTAAATCTTTTGGCGTAAATGTTGGTGTCATTTTTTTACAACAATTCGCACAAGTTAAACAATCTACTTCTTGCCAAACTTCTTTATCAATTATCGGTGTGATTTTGTCAATATTTTGTGGAGGTGTCTTTTCCATTTTATTTAAAAAACGTCTAAATAATTTTCTTTTTGAAGGTAGTTTTCTTTTAAATGATCGCAGTGTGGTAGTTTGCATGGGTACTTTTGTATAAAAAATTGTGTTGCGAAAATAATGTTTAATTATATTGTACAATCATTGTTTACAAAAAAGTAATTAGAAATATGTGGGATGCACATAAAAAAGGATACAAAGCTTGGCTGCGGTTAGAAAAATCGTTATCAGAAAACTCCGTAGAAGCCTACCTGCGTGATGTGCAGCACCTCACCGATTATTTACAAGCCACAGCAGATTTAAAAAACCCGGATGTCATTGTATTAAAAGATTTAGAAAAATTTACAAAATGGATAAATGAGCTTGGCATGACCAACAGTTCACAAGCACGCATAATAAGTGGCTTACGCAGTTTTTTTAAATATTGTTTAATAGAAGACATTGTAACTATAGATCCAGCCGCTTTATTAGAAGCACCAAAAAGCCAACGCAAACTACCCGATACCCTTTCGTTTGAAGAAATAGAACAAATAATAGCAGCCATTGACCTTAGCAAACCAGAAGGTGAAAGAAACCGTGCTATACTTGAAACGCTGTATAGTTGTGGCTTACGGGTGAGTGAATTAATCAATTTAAAAATAAGTCAGTT
>JANOZW010000133.1:0-3204 GCA_031429575.1 Ferruginibacter sp. | reverse complement strand
AAGCCAATAAGGAACTGCAGTAGTATCGCCTTTGTATTGTGCTAGTAGTTTATTAGCGCCTTCATTGGCTAGACCTTTTTTTATATCTACATAACTACTATACAATTCAAGTATTACATAGTTTTTTTCAAAAAATTGAACATTATAGTCATCATTAATACTACGTTTTAAGTATTTACAAGGGGCACACCAAGTAGCTGTAAATATTACAAATACATTTTTCTTTTCTTTTTTTGCTTTTGCAATAGCTTCATCAAATAGCTCATTGGCAGGTCTTCCTTGTTGCGAAAATCCCGATAGGCAGGTAAGTAATAAAAATGTAATTAATAAAATGTTTTTCATATGCTAATTTTTTCGCAAAAAAATAATTCCATCCCTTCGGGATTTCGGTTTCACAACATTAAATTAATTCTATATTAATTTCAGCCTTTCAGGCTTATTTCCTTCACATATATTGGTGCTACAAGGCACAACCTATTTCACCCATGATAAACCCTCGAACAAACAATCAACTCCTCAATTTCCAAAACTTCCGCCACCAACATATCTTCTTCGCCTTCTACTTGCCTTGTGTATTCCATGAAAACCCGTTCGTTATTTGCAGTAAGTTTGTTTAGCTCGTAATGCAGTGTGGGCAATCGTTCAAAGGCATCTTGCCACCAAGCCCTCAATGCATCTTTGCCTACAATCCATCCTTCGGTTTCGGGTTGTCGTATTTTTAATTTTGGGCTATAGTGTTTTGCATTATCATCGTATAAGGCTAATAATTTTTCGAGGTTGTGTTCGTTAAATGCAGCAAACCATTGTAGGGCTATTTGTTCGTTTGTTAATTGTTTGTTCATTTTTGTATTGGATTTTAAAGGGCATCAGAAATTATTTGTGTAGCTTCTTCTTTTAATTTTCCAAAAAGGGCATCGTCTATTTTATTAAATTCAGCTTGCTCAAACGATTTTATAAAACGACCATTTTCTAATAAATGAATTTCGTTACAAGTAGTAAGTAATGGCTCAATAATATGCGATGAAATAAAAACAGTTTTGCCTTTTTGTTTTAATGTGGTAATAATAAGTTCAAGAATTTTATTGGTTTCAAGGTCGAGCCCATTAAAGGGTTCATCTAAAATAAAAATGGGTTTATCTTGTTTTAAAATGGCTAGTAAAGCCAATTTCTTCTTCATGCCTGTAGAATAGTTCTCCACCAATTCATCTAACGGCAATTTAAAATATTGTTGAAATGTTTGTAAGTTAAAATCTGCATTGGTTTGCTTAAATATTTTTAAATACTCGTTGCCAGTAATACGAGAATAAAAAAAGTTTACGGTTTCTAAATATGCTGTGTCTTTTATTGTTAGTGCTATGCCATCCTTTTCAATAAGCCCTTCATCAGCTTTTAATGTTTTTGCAAGTGCATTAAAAAAGGTTGTTTTGCCAGCGCCGTTTAGCCCAACAATGCCGTGTACATGACCTTCTAAAAAGTTCATGCTGATGTTATTTAAAACCACATGCTCACCAAATGTTACGGATAAATTTTTTATACTAATCATCTAAATATTGCTTTAAATTGTCTTTGGCTTTATAAAAATATACTATGAAAAGAATAGCAGGGACAGGTAAAAAATGAGGTAATGCCGAACCCATGGAAACAATTGCCAGTGGAAGATTATTTCCAATTTTAATTTTATTTGCTGTGTATGAACTGTATTTAAAACAAATAGCAAATGCCAATAAAGAAATTTGAATAGGGATAAACAATAAGTTTATGATTAAAAAATCAGGATTGAAAAAACTGTTTACAATTACTATTGGCGTGTATAAAATAAGCACATAAGTAATACATGCTTTCAATTTTGCAATAAGAAAATGTTTTGGCGCTTTATTACCTTCTCTCAGCACTTGAATAGATTCACATTCACTATAAAATGAAAGAATGATGATGGTAAGAAACCACAATAAAAAAAGCGGCAATATTTTTAACCAACAAAATGCAATGGCTAATATGTATAAGCAAATAATAGAAATATATTGTTTTCTAAATCCGCTTATCCATTCAAAGTTAGTAGCAGAAATAATATGCGAAAGTTTTTTGAAACTTGCTCGTTGCTTAAACTCAAATTTAAATAGGGGAATACAAAATAAAGCAATGAGTAAAATAGGGTAACAATACCAACTTTTTGTAACCATGCATGTAATGGAAAAAGGCAAAGTCAACAGCACATACTCCAAAAATATTTGTATATGTGGGTTATCTAAATGTTTAAAAACAAAAGTTTTGTCTTTTCTTGAAAAATGTATGGAAAGACATAAAACCGATAAAGCAATAATGATGTAAAAAGCATTTTGCCCTTTTTGAAATTCTTTAAAAGTTACAAATGCAATGTATGCAGCAATGGCAATAATTGGAATGATGTACAAGCTAAGTCCATTTATTTCTCTTTTGAGTTGTTTTATTCTAATGTATAAAAGGGAAGCGGTCATATTTTGTTATGCCTTTAACTAAGTTTATTAATCAAGTAAGGGATTTATAATTGTAACACTTGTTTATTGCAGATAAAAAAACCGCAGAGAAAAAGAGAAAATTGAGTTTATGCAGAGGAACTCAGCGTAAACTCTTTCAACTCATTTCTCTGCGGTGAATTCAAAAGCACCTAAACAATTTACTTCTCCTGCAACGCCTTCAAATTTGCCAATCCAACTTCAAAATCGCCACCAAGCATTTTGTTCATAAACAAACCCATAATATTCATTGGGTAACTCATGTGGCCGTTAATGCCCCATTTTACTAACGTTTGGTTTGTTCCTGTACTGTCTGTGGTCATGTAGGCTTGTGCAACATCTTTCATTGGTTTTTCAAAACGCAAATCAAAGTCTACTCTTTGTCCTTCGGTAATTTTTTTAATTTCTTGCTCGCCTTTTCCTACATCGCTGTTGCCTTCCCAAGCAGAAATAAAACCTACAGTATTATCTGTACCCGTAAAAGTTTTTTTCATTGTAGGGTCCATACTTGCCCACTTGCTAAAGTTGTATTGGTTTTTTAACGACTTGATGTAATTAAATACTTCTGTTTTTGGTTTGTTGATGGTAATAGATTTTTCTACTGTGTAATCTTTACTCAAAAATAATGCAGCTACAAGTAAAATAACAACGAGCGCTACAATAATTTTTAAAATTGTTTTAATAATACGCATGATGGTAGGTTTTAGTGAGT
>JANOZW010000132.1:0-2972 GCA_031429575.1 Ferruginibacter sp. | reverse complement strand
CCAAAATTTTATCGCTTACATTGTTTATGTATCCATCTGTAGTAACGGTAATTTTATCTAGAAAGAAAAAATTGGTTTTAGAAAAAGTAATCCCCAAGTTAAATTGATCCGCCACTTCAGGTTTTAAATTTACATTGCCAATATTGGTATAATACAAATCATTAAAAGTGGGAGCACGAAAAATGTGTTTGTAGAAAGTCCTGAAGACAAGTTGAATATTGTTGAAGGGTTTAAAAAATGTTGAAAGTGAAGGCGTAAATGCATTTAGGTTTCGTCCTGTTTTTCCATTTTGTACTTTTTCGTTGATGCTTGTGTGCAGTATGTTTCCATTTATTTCAAAAGCATTTTTCTTTATTTGAATGGCAATATTGTTTAAGAATGTATTTCGTGTAGGGTTGGCAAAACTATCTGCAAAAATATCGGTACGATTTAGTGTGCTGATAAAATAATCTGATGCAAAGCTCAATTCTACAAACTTTGTTATGGCATATTTGTAAGCCGCAGAAACATATATTTCTCTTTGGTGAAAATCGTTTTCTAATTTTCCAAAATTGTTGAGATAGCTTGGGTCTAGGTAATAATTTTTATCTAACGATAATTTTGTGCTTATCAAAAATTCGTTTTTTGCATTTAATTTATTTTGCCATGTGGCTTGCGCAAAAAAGTTTTCATCGTTCAAGCGTTGGTTGCTAGTATTGTTGTACAATATTATAGAGCCTGGCAAGCCTCGTTTAGAATTATAATAGTATGTTTTAAATTTTATTCTACTGCTGTCGTTTTTAAAATACACTGCATCGTATTCTAGTCTGTACGCATTTATATCGGAATTTTTTCTTGTTTCTATTAAGCTGCTGTTTTCGTAAGATACAAATGGGTATTGGCTTTTAGTGGTTTGGTACATGCCACTAATGCTTGTTTGAAAACTTTTGCCAATGCGGGTTTTATACAATAGGCTAGGGGAGAAGTAGCCAAATGAACCTTGTTGTACTTTTATTTTTAGCTGTTGTTTTTCTGCTGTAGTTAAAATGCTGGATGATGATTTTAGCATAAGCAACGATGCAGATGCAAATGCCCTTGCTGGTAATAATATATCTGTACTGTTGCTATTGTACAATTGAATGTTATCAATATTATCTAGCGAAAATTTACCAAGGTCTATTTGCCCACCCTGTGCATCGGCAATGGCTATGCCATCGTATAACACGCCTGTATGATTTGCACCAAGGCTTCGCACAGATACCGTTTTTAACCCACCAACGCCACCATAATCTTTCACCTGTACACCAGCAAATTGTTTTACAGCATCGGCTACGGAAATGCTATTTATTTTTTGTAATTGCTCGTTGTTTAGTTGTTGTAGTGGGGTAGTGCTGGTAGCAATATTTTTTTCTTTTTTCGAAATTACTTTTACGCTAGAGAGTGTATCATGCTTTTGTGCTACGCATAAAATTGGTAGTGCAATAAGCAAAGTAAAAAATAAATATGAAAAAATAATTTTCAAAAAAAGCTGTTTTATCGTAACAGCTCACGCATGAATATAGGTATGCAAATGCAGCATGAATTTAGCATCTACAGCCTTTCACCCGAAAGCTTATTGATTGTTATGAAACTTGGCAGGTCTTCTGGCTTACCGCATGTTGCGCACCTTCCCGTTTTTAACAACAGTGGTATTTGCTCAACATATTTTCTGCTTTTCAGCAGAGCGACTTTACAGCTACGGGGATAGCTCACGATTTACACGTGATTCCCTTTTAATCCCGACTATCAAGTCGGGAACCATTTTTCTGCGGCGAAGGTAAGGGAAATGGATGAGTAAAGTTTATTACAAACGGAGAATAAAACTATTTACTCATATTCGCCGTTATAATATCTTTTCCAAAAAAGAATTCTGCTAATTGTAATGAATTAAGTACAGGTAGATAAATATCTTCAAAAACAGTACCTGCTAAATTTTTTGCAAGTAATGCTCTTGTGTGAGAAATCGATATCCCTACTATAGCAATAAGAATTTCACTTGGCACTTTCATATTTTCATTAGTGATTTCTTTTGCCTTTGGTAAGTACATATTTAAATTGCTGATTTCAAATACATTTTCGACCTCTATTTTGAATACAACTTCTTTGGGTGCATCTGGATATGAATAAAGAACTATCAATTTAAAATTAGCGAAATTTATATCAGAATTAAAACCAATTGTATGGCCAATGTTGAATCCAATAATTTTATCATTTTCTCTAAATAAATTTTCTTTTATTTCAAAAGAAATGTCCTTTATTTTTTGAATTTTAATCGAATTGGTATTTTGTGTTTTTTTCTTTGCCATGGTACCTATGGTGTGAAATTTTTACTATGATGGATAAGAATTTATTTCCTCAGTTAAAATATTTATACATTCAAGACTGTCCGTATAATTTTTACTAATACTTAACATTTTTTTATACTGTAGTAATTCTTTATCGCTTTTATTTTCTATCGTTTTCTTTGTAAAATTTTTTTCCGTTTTTGATTTAAAAAAAATAACGTCATCATTTATAAAATGATATGAGATGGCGATATTTTTTGGAGCACTATATTTATATTCAGGAAATATAATTAATTCTACTTTTAATGCTTCTGAAAGCTTTGATATCGTTTCCAAAGAAAGATTTTGTTGCCCTTTTAATACCTTACTTATGTATTGTGGTGATACACCAATTTGTTTAGCCAAAATTATTTGATTCAAATTTGCATCATCTTCAAGTGCAGATAAAATACGTCTAGATATATTACTAGAATACCTAAGCCATTTTCTACTTTTTAAATCAAATGGAATGACAGATTCTTTAGTAGGTTGTTTTTTGCTTATAATTTTTTTTATTTTATTATTCAATGTTTTCATAATAATATATTAAATCATCTGTATTATGGATTTCATTTTCTTTTAAAAATGCAATTACTTTTTTAGATTTATTAAGTTCATTTAAATTATGTT
>JANOZW010000131.1:0-5950 GCA_031429575.1 Ferruginibacter sp. | reverse complement strand
AAAAATTTGGTGTAGGATAACCAACAGCTTGTATCACTTTTAGTTTATCTTCATTGTACATGCTTTGCAAACCAGTCATGCTTGGGTGCAAACCAGTTTTATCGTAGCCATTTAGTTTTAAAATTCTAGGCTCGGGTATGGCAATATTGGTACGGGCTGCATTGTACAAACTGTACGTACTTATTGGTATCACCATATTTAAGCCATCATTACCGCCAGATAATTGTACAATAACGAGTACATGGTCTGTATCGGTGGTGCTACCAATAAGTGCTTTTACAAGCGGCGAGTTTTCGTTAAATGCTTTTACAGAGTAACCGCTTATTAAAGCTGGTAGTGTAACTGCTGCTGACTTACCTAAAAATTCTCTACGTTTCATGTGATGATTTTTATTAAACCTAAAAAGTATTTTTTTTCTGCTTCGCAGAAATGTTTTGCCACAAAGCCGCTAAGGCACTAAGTTTAAAAACTTCGTTTTTTTTTGCTTCGCAAAAGTTTTTGCCGAGAAGACGAAAAGTCATTTTTTATAAATCAATTTTTTTGATAAGTCTAAGGCGGTAAATTTTTTGCTTCGCAAAATTTTTAACTTCTAACCTTGTAAACAAATTCAATCTTAAAAAACTTTGAACCTTCAACTTTGAACTTTCAACCTTGAACCCTTCAACCCTTCAACCCTTCAACCCTTCAACTCAACTGATACTCACTCAAATCCATCAAATATTTAAACAAATCTTTTAACCTTGTATTGATGATATTAAAATTGGCAGCTGTAGGCGTAGCTATATAAGCATCCCAAGCGTTTGTCCAATAATAATCGTATTGCTGATTGCTTAATAATAATTGTGTTTTTGTTTGTTGTTTTACCTGTGGCGATAAATTTAATCTGTACACATATTTCATTACATCATCTACTATGTCATTTGGGTTACCAGGGTTTGATAATGTTTTTACATACGCTACAAAATCAAATTGCATTTTAAAGCCATTTCTAGTATAGCCTGTTGTTGTCATTGTATCAGTAAATTGATTCCGCTTCGGCAAAGTATCTGCGGTTATCCATATTTCATGAAACGCTGGTTCTTGATAATATGCTGGCATACCTGCTACATTTGGTGGGTCGTGTAAGTTTAATCCCATATTAAACATCCATGTGTACAATGTATTCCAATGGCCATAACTTGTATCCCAATCTGTAGCTACTGGCATGGCTACATTAAATTCTCTCACGCTTCCAATCACAATATCAGCGGGTGTTTTTATCACACAGCCTTGGTTAAGCACATCAAAAAAATGTTCGCTTTTAAACAAAGCAGATAGCACCGGTTTTATATCGTAATTATTACTCCTAAAAATATCTGCCAATGGTGCTATTACATTTGATTCTGTAGCTGCATCAATATCATAATATACAAACCAACGATAAAATTTACGCACCATAAATTTTGCTACTTCCTGTTGTGCAAAAATCATGTTTATTAAATCGGTCAACTCGAGGTCACCAGCTGTGGCGCCTGTACGGCCTGTAATAACCGTGTTGTTATAAAAAGAAGAAAATTGTTTGTTTACTGTGCTGTGCCTACTCGATGTAAAAATAGTTTGATAGGTAGTGCCATTTATTTGCCAGCCAGTTAAAACTTTTGCTGCTTCTTTTACATCTGCTTCTGTATATTGGCTACCAGGCCCTTTACCCAGTGTAAATAATTCTTGTAGCTCTCTACCATAATTTTCATCGGGTGCTGTAGCTGTGTTTAAATAGCCATTTAGGTAACGAAGCATAGCCATATCCTTGGTGATAGCTTGCACCATTTGTTTAAAATTACCTAAACAACTTTGCCGTATCAATTCGTGCTGTTTATAAACCCAATTAGCATTTCCTACATCGCCTGTTTCATTTCCAAAATGATCTGTCCCCAAAAAAATCATTTTCTCTCTAATGCTTCTATCTTGGTTTATTAAAACCCCTGTCCACCATTTTTTATAAGAACCCCTTCGTTGGCTTTGTACCGTACCATCGCTGTTTATATCGTTTGTCCAAGTAGTGCCTTGTAAAATATTTGCGTCTGCCACTACACCAACTGTTGTAGAGGTTGCATATTCTTTTACAGGTGGCAGAGGGTTTGCAGCAGTTGGGTTAATTAATTCATCTACTGTTTGGCTCATACTAAGCGAAGCAAAATAATCTACATCTGCCTTTTTTGCGCCAAACATGGTACGTTTTAGTAAATGTATTATCTCATTTTTGCCCCATACACCAGTATAAGGGTTTATACCACTTAAAACTCTTGCAGGAATAACTGTTTGTACTTCAACAGCTTTTTTAGATTTACGAGCTGTAAGAAAATCTCTTCTATCCATGATTGTTGGTTTGGATGTGAGGTGTAATGTGTTTATAGACTTTGGTAATCTGTAAAAGTTAAAGGGAAATTAACACTTTTTTTGGAAATAGGAAGATTTTTGCAGTTTTTATCAACAATTATGCTGTGGCGGGGGTGAAACATCCACAGTGTTAACTTAATGACATTGCCCGTCAAGACAAAATTCTCTATAAAATCTAATGCATAATAAAAGATGAAAAATGGTATGTCGATGAAGTGAATGACACAACGCTGATGATCCCGCAATTCTGCGGGACTGCTTCTTTGCCTATAAACAAATCATACATATTTTTCGAAGAAAATATTTAAAAACTAGTTTCTTTTAATTCTTTGCGAAGTTGCACAGCCGTTTTAGTACTACCATCGTGGCTCCAGCCTGGCGGCATTAATAAATATTTTATTTTCGTAGAAAAAGGAAGGTTTCTTTTCATGTCCATGTACATATTTTTCCACTCGTGTGCTACATGGTTAAGTGCATTGTCAGGATTATCTAATGGCTTTGTAAGTCCATATACCACGGGCTCTTCGGGCAACTCATCTTGAAAAGTGCCAAACAATCTATCCCAAATAATAAGGCACATGCCCATATTTTTATCGAGGTAGCGAATGTTGCTCGCATGATGTACACGATGATGTGCTGGTGTTACAAAAATAGCTTCAATAATCTTTGGCATTTTTTGTATGTAGCGGGTGTGTACAATGATACCATAGGTTTGTGTAACGGAGTACATAAACAAAATATCTATGGGCTCAAAACCCAACAGCGTAATGGGAATAAAATAAATAAAACGATACACTGGTTGAAAAACAGAAGATCGAAAACCAGTACTTAAATTAAATTCTTCTGAGGAATGATGTGTAAGATGCACGGCCCAAAATAGTCTGCAATAATGGTCTACCCTATGTTCTATGTAAAATGCAAAATCTTCTAATACAAAAAGGAGTGCCCAATAAATGTATGGGTTGTCAATTTTTAGAAAATGATGTTTATAACTCCAACCCAAAACAGCAATAACAAAAACGGCACGCAATAATACATCTAACCCTGCATTCATGATGGTTAGAATAATATTTTGAAAAACATCTTTTACCGTATAAAATTTCTTACCTCCCCAATTGCTCACAAGTATTTCTGCACCAATTAGTATAGTGTAAAATGGAATGGATAGTAGTAAAAACCATGTTTCTCGGGCGGATTGCATAAGAAAAGTTACGGGTTGTGTGGTTAAGAGTTGCGGGTTTTAAACGCCATAAAGATTTAAAATATCTTTAAAATTTAAAGTCAAATATCTAATTTCTAACCATCTAATGTCTAGCATCTAATTTAAACTGCCATTATCTCTACCTCTTTAGCAGCTAAATGTTTTTCTACTAATGAAATAAATTTATCTGTGGTTGTTTGCGCTTCTGCTTCAGCATCTTTACATTCATCTTCGCTAGCACCATCTTTTTGCAATTTTTTTATTTGCTCAATGGCGTCTCTGCGAATGTTGCGTATAGAAACTTTTGCTTGCTCTCCTTCTCCCCCACACTTTTTTACCAATTCTCTACGGCGCTCTTCGGTAAGTGGTGGTAAAAATAAACGAATAATATTACCATCATTTTGAGGATTAATACCAATGTTAGCCGCTATGATAGCTCTCTCAATAACATGCAGCATATTTTTTTCCCATGGTTGTACAGAAATGGTACGAGCATCTAGGGTAGTAATATTGGCTATTTGGCTAATGGCTGTTGGGCTACCATAATAATCTGCCACAATACCATCTAGCATTACAGGGTTGGCTTTGCCAGCTCTTATCTTTACGAGTTCCGCTTCTAAATGGTTTATAGCTTTGGCCATGGTGGCTTTAGCATCTGCTATTATAATATTTAAATCGTCTAACATATAATTTTAAATTGGGTGCAAAGCTAAAAAAATCTGATGTTTTACAATCAGATTTTTTAATAATTTATAATAAAAGGTTTAATCAACTTGAGCAGGCTCGGGTGCAAAACCATAAATCTTGTGCGAAGTACGAATTTCAGACTCCTCTTCAACAACCTTTTTTGCTGGTTGTTTTATTTTTTGCCTACGATAATAAATAATTCCTGTAAATGCAAAAGCCATTGTCAACAAAATACCCAAAAGTATTGTTGTATCTAGGTTTCTTAACAATAATGCAGTAACTAGAAATATGATGGTAGCCCCTACACATGCAAACGTTATTTTTTTGTGTGAAAAACCAAGGTCCAACAAATAATGGTGTACATGTATTCTATCTGGACTAAATGGTGAACGTCTATCTATTATACGCAAGCCGAAAACCCTCATGGTATCAAATAAAGGAATCATTAACACTGCAAAACCTATTGCAGGTGCTGCATCAAAGCTAAAGGCATTATTGGTTGCAGAACCAGCCACGTTTATAAATTTAATAACGAGTATAGAATTTATGGTACCAATTAAAAGTGAGCCAGTATCTCCCATAAATATTTTTGCAGGAGAAAAATTATAAATGAGGAAAGCTACAATGGCTCCAGACAAAGAGAAAGCCATTACAGAATAAGTAGAAAAATTACCTTCTGGATTTGCTAAATAAAAGTACGTACCAAAAATAATGGTTGTAATTAATCCAAGAGAACCTGCAAGTCCATCAACACCATCTATAAGATTAAAAGAATTGGTAATAACAATGATGGCAAAAATGGTAAGAAAAATACTAGCAAAATGGGGAATGGTATGAATGCCTAAAAAACCATGCATATCATTTATATAAATATTGCCAAAACGCATTATAATTCCCGCTGCTATTAACTGACCAATAAATTTTTTACTTGCAGATAAAATAACAATATCATCTTTAACGCCTAGAAAAAATATAACAATGGCTGATGCGGCAAAGTATTTGAGTTTGGTTGCATCGGGAGCTGCTTCAGGTACACACATTAATAAAGCAACAATAAAGCCCGCAAAAATGCCTAACCCCCCGAGCGTAGGGATAACTGCCTTATGAACTTTTCGCTCATCTGGCTCATCAAACAATTTTTTGCTTTTGGCTATTTCTATTATTACCGGTATGGCAAAAAAGGTAATAACAAAAGCAAGTATCGCACTAAGTATTATATATTGCATAAAAAACGTTGAAACCCGTATTGCTACAAAAGTATAAAATATGTTTGTACAATGCACTATTTTATGGCATTATAGTTTATTATTCATAAAAAAATAATGCTAAAAGCTACATTTTAACTGTATAACGAATTGTTATCCTAGTTATTATTACAAAAAAAATAAATAAAGGGGTTTTAAAACAAATATGTACAGATTTGAAGTACGTTTGCATTTTAATTGAATTTATAACACATAAACAACGACAAAACATGAATAAGCTTACTGATATTGCTTTGCAGGTTAGAAGAGACATTGTGAGAATGGTACATGGTGTGCAAAGTGGACACCCAGGTGGCTCTTTGGGCTGTGCTGATTTTATTACAGCATTGTATTTTGATGTGATGAAACATGACAACAATTTTACAATGGATGGTAAGGGAGAAGATTTGTTTTTCTTGAGTAATGGGCATATTTCACCAGT
>JANOZW010000130.1:0-6075 GCA_031429575.1 Ferruginibacter sp. | reverse complement strand
CCAAAGTGGCGATAAGTATCCAAGGCAATAATATATTCTAGTTGTTGTAGAGTCATTATAGGTTAAAACTATTTGATTATAAAATTAATTAATTAAAATTATAACATATTTTTTATATTTTTATACTGGAAAGGAAAAAAGATATTGATTATTTTTTTTATAAAAATATTACCCCCGTGAAAATTTGAAAGCCATGAAAAGTAATTTCATGGCTTTCTTTATGTTATAGGTTCCAAATATCTTTTGCAAGCCTAAATGTATTACAATGCGCTTCCATTATTATTTTTACATCGGCGCTATAGCCACCACCAAGTGAAACTACACATGGAATATTTTTTTCATTTAGCAATGTAAAAATATATCTATCTCTTTCTTTGCAACCATCTATGGTTACCTTTAGTTTGCCAAATTTATCGGTATCCAAAATATCTACACCTGCTAATACAAAAGCAATATCAGGTTGTACATCATTTATAATTTTTGGCAATTCATTTTTTAGTAAACTCAAGTATGTTTCATTGGTAGTGCCATCTAATAATTCAATATCTCTATCACTTTTTTCTTTGTGAAAAGGATAGTTGTTTTTACCATGCATGCTGTATGTAAAAACCCTTGGCTCATGTTCAAATAGTTTTGCAGTGCCATTGCCTTGGTGTACATCTACATCAATTATTAATATTTTTTTAGCTAAGGCTGTTTTTAATAAATAATTACTTGCAATAGCTTGGTCATTTAACATACAAAAGCCTTCACCTTTATTTGCAAATGCATGATGCGTGCCACCAGCTACATTTAATGCTACACCGTTTTGTATTGCATAATGGCAGCAGTCTATTGTGCCTTGGGTTATTATTAATTCTCTTTGTGTAAGTGCTGGGCTTTGAGGAAAACCAATATGGCGTTGTTCTTTTGCTGACAAGGTTTGATGTAATAATTTATCTAAATATTCTGCATCATGTGTCCATAAAATAATTTCACTACTACATGCTATAGGTTCAAATAAATTTTCTTTTGTAATGGTACCTTCATGTAAAAGTTGCTCAGGTATCAATTCATATTTCAGCATGGGAAAACGATGTCCTTCAGGTAATGGGTGTGCATATATAGAGTGATACGCTATTTTTAATATTCGATTCTTCATTTTTCTTTACATCAATTTAATTCTACAATGTACATTCTTTATCTTTACAAAAATAACCTACAATGATATCTAACGACCCTCTTCATGGTAAAACTTTAAAACTAATTCTTACAGATTTGGTACATCACTTTGGGTGGGAGGGATTAGCAGAGCAAATAAATATTAATTGTTTCAAAACAAATCCTACCATAAACTCTTCATTAAAATTTTTACGTAAGACAGATTGGGCAAGAAAGAAAGTTGAACAATTGTATATTTATACCATCATATAAAAATAAAATATGCAACAATTGGATGCAGCTGTAATAATAGCCCAAACAAAAAAATGGATTATAGATGTAGTCGTGGGGTGTAATTTTTGTCCCTTCGCTGCTAAGGAAGTAAAGCGTGGCACTATTCACTATGAGGTATTGCAAGACGCTACAGCAAAAACAATTTTAGAAACGACGATAAAAATGTTTCAACAATTAGATGAAAATAAACATACTGAAACCAGTTTATTAATCCTGCCCAATAGTTTTGAAATATTTACAACCTATTTAGATATCGTAGAAAAAGCGGAAACCCTTTTAGAAAAAGAAGGCTACGAAGGCGTATATCAAATTGCTAGTTTTCATCCACAATATTTATTTGTAGGTAGTACAAATCTAGATCCTTCTAATTATACCAACCGCTCACCATACCCAATGCTACATTTTTTAAGAGAAGAAAGTGTGAGTAGGGCAGTGGATACACATCCTAATATTGATGATGTGCCGGAGCAAAATATTGCATTTACGAAAGAAAAAGGATTGCGTTATATGCAGGAATTACTAGTTTTTTGTATGTAGTAGTTTTTAAAATTATCAAAAGTGCTAAAAATGTTAAATTCAAGAAATGGTTTTTTACTGTAATAACTTTATTGGGGTATTTAAAATTGTCGCAAGAGGTGACAGCTTTAATATAGACTTTCTAGTATAAAAGCACCAATAAAAAAGGTGTCACCTCTATTATTGCTTTGCGACAATTTTAAATGCAACCACTTTATTCGTCTCTGTATTTTTAATTATTTTTTTTATTATCTTCCATTTTCATTTTTTTATTTAAACAAATCAGTTGCATAAATTCTTACTCATATCCATTTTATTGTTTTGTGTACATAAAAGTACACTTGCAGGTGATTATGATGAAGATACTTTACCAGTAGTTGAAAAAATAATCAAATTTAAAAATTCTAATAATAGATTAGAGAAAATTAATCTTGCATTTTCTATTGTAGATAAATACATAAAATACGATTATGACGATTCGGCTCAAACATGGATTTATACTTTAATAGAGTTGAATAGTGTAAAAATGAACGATACAATTGATTATTTTATACATTCGAGGCAAACTGAAATTTTTTATTTTAGTAACTTAATGCAGTTTGCTGGATCATCTGCTAATAAAACAATTGCCATTGCACAAAAAATAAAAGACAGTGCATTCATTGCTGATGCATTTGCTTTTAAAAGTTACATATACGAAGAGCTTGATAGTATTGCAGAGGCTAAATCCGCTGCAGTGATGGCTAAAAGATTTTTCCCTAAAATTGCCAAAGTTTATAAACGGTCTTTAATAAGGTATAGCCAAATAATAAACCAAATAGCGCAGTTATATGTAAAACTGCGAGTAACAGATTCAGCATACTATTATAATACCATGGCATATAGTTTAGCGTTACAGGATAGTACACAGCGTGCTATAAATATGTGTAATAGTACCTTTGGTAATATATTTATTCAGCTGCATAAATATGATAGCGCTTTGTATTTTTTTAAAAAATCTAAAGAAGGTTGTTTATTAAACAGAAATTATGATATCATTTTGTGGAACACAGGCAGGGAAATAATTATTGCAAAAAATGACAATGCAACGGCTTATAAATTATTAGTAAACGGTTTCGCACTCATAGACTCCTTAAAAATAAGTTCATTTTTTCAAAAACTCTTTTATAAAGATGCCTTAAGCGTTTTTGGTGAAAGTAAAAATGCACAAGCTATAAGTATCATACAAGAAAGAATGATTGCATTAAATGCTTATGAAAGTAAAGATGGTAATAAATTAATACAAGATATATCACAAAAATATGTGGAGAGCGAAAATGCTTTATTGCGTTTACATGTAAAAGAACTTAATAGTAAGAGAACTATTACAACTTTTCAAGTACTTAGTATACTACTGTTAGCTAGCTTAGCAGTGCTCACTTTTTATTTTTTGTATAGGCGAAAGAAAAATAAATTATTAGAATTTGTAGCACAGCAGCATGCTATTGAACAGGAGCGAATTCGCCTTGCACGAGAGCTCCACGATGGGTTGGGTAGTATGCTTAGTGGTATTAAGCATTCTTTTTCGTCTATTAAAAACAATATTCATTTGGATAATAAACAGGATGTAGATTTTGATGCTAGTATAGAAAAATTAAACATTAGCATCAAAGAAATAAGAAATATTTCGCATAGTATGATGGATGCAGATAGCTTACTGCAAAATGGATTGGTAAATGCTTTAAGAGATTATTGCAGGAGCTTAAATAGAGTAGGAATTTTAAAAGTGAATTTTGAAGAACTAGCTTTAGACAACATGGTTTTAAAAGATGAACAAACTTTTCATGTATTTAGAATTGTACAAGAGCTTTTGCAAAATATCCTAAAACATGCTCAAGCTACAGAGGTAATAGTGCAACTAAGTAAAAATAATAATGAACTTAGTATTACAGTAGAAGACAATGGCGTAGGCTTTGACAACACAAAGATTAATGTAAAAAAGGGGATTGGGTTTAAAAACATCCGAGCTCGTTTAAAAATTATTAATGGCTCAATAGATGTACAATCAACTATTGATAAAGGTACTTCAATATATATGCAATGCCCTATAGATTAGTATAAATAAGAAAAACAGGTGTCAATAGCACCTCTTTATAAGCAAGAAATTGATGGATTATAAAATCGTAAAATTAATTAGTATTTCTGTTTTTTCACAATGCACCCCATTTCTAGGTTCATATATTTTTAATAGTACGCTTTCTTTATTTGCGCCCTCTTTCTGGTTGCTATTCCTTTTGAAAGTATATATATATTTCAATTCATTTTTTACAATTTCACTAGTATCAAAAAAAATGGCTTGCTTTGAAAGAACGATAATATCTGTTGGGTTTGTATAAGTATCTAAATCTAGGTTGTATGTTTTGCCTGTTTCTATCGTTACATACAGGTTTATAATTTTTAATTCTTCTTTTACAGCAGTATTTTCTTTTTTGCACGAAAACAAGATGGTTGCTAGTAGAAAAATACTTCCAAATAATTTAATCGACTTTATCATTGAGTAAAACAGTGGTTTTGGTAATTTGAATTCGGAAGTTACAAATTCTTCATATTACAAAACACAATACTGTAAAACTTTTTTAATTTGTGGATAAACATCAAATAATATTCATATGAGCAGCTTGTTTTATAAGCGAGGCGGTATTTTTAGCGGAAAACTTTAATAACAAACTTTTTCTATGTGTATCTACCGTACTAGCACTAATACTTAGTTGGCTAGCTATTTCATTATTGGTATTGCCATCCGCTATCAATTCCAGCACTTCTTTTTCTCGCCGTGTAATTACGGGTATGTCATTTTCAGTATCTGGTTTTCTTATAGCAACTGCAGCATCAAAACTTAAAAATTGTTTGCCTTGGTTTACGGTATGTATGGCTTCCATTAATTCTTGTTGAGATGCATTTTTTATAACATAACCGCTAGCGCCATTTTGCATCATTTTTTCTATATAGCTCTGTTGGTTAAAAGTGCTTAGTGCAATAATATGTATGCCTGCATGCTTTTCTTTTACTAGCGCACATAAATCTATCCCACTTTTATCAGGTAGGTTTATATCCATTAAAATGATATCAGGAGTATGATTTTGTAAAAAAGCCAAACAAGCTGCTGCATTATTGGCATGCCCCATCCATTCTACATCTGATTCGTTTTGTAGTAAAGAATGAATACCTTCTATTACCATATAATGATCATCTACTGCAAATAGCTTTATCATGTTAAATATTTATTTCGATATGAACAGATGTGCCTTTTCCAAGCGCTGAATCAACATCTAATTTACCTTTTAAAAATTCTACCCTATTGGTAATATTGCTCCAGCCCATTCCCGAAGGCTTGTTTATAATTGTAGTATCAAATCCTTTACCATCATCCTCTACTGTTACAGATAATTGGTTATCACTTTTTGTAATTTGCACAATAGCATTTTTTGCTACAGCGTGTTTCATTGTATTGTTGATAAGCTCTTGCACAATACGATAAATGGTTATACTTGTAGTTTGATCCAGTACCAAGTTTTCAAGCCCAATAGATTGATAAGAAATATGCAAAGCACCAGACTGTTGTATCTCATTACAAAAATCTTTTAGTGCAGTATCTAAGCCAAATTTTACCAATGCTTCGGGCATCATATTATGTGCCACTCTGCGCATTTCTTTTATAGAACTGTCTAGCATATCCATACTGCGTTCAAAAACCTGTGCGTTGTTAGCCGTCATAATCATATTTCCTTTCATCGTGTTAAATGAGTATTTAATACCCGATAGCATACCGCCTAAACCATCGTGTAGGTCTTTAGCCAAACGAGTTCTTTCTTGTTCTTCTCCTTTTAATACCGCTTCAGTAGCGTTTAGTTGTTGTTGTGTTTCTAATTTAATTATCTGTTGTAATTGTAATTTTTGTTTGCTGCGGTAATTAAAGTATAGCGATGTAGTAATGTCTAATAGTAGTAAAACACCCGATGCCAATAAATAGTTGAGTATATTTTTTTGCTTAATTATTTTTTGCTGCGAAAGCATTTCCAATTCTTTTTTTTGTGCTAGGTATTTTGCCTCTAAGTCATATACTTTTTTTTTGTTGTTGCGATTTTG
>JANOZW010000129.1:0-12749 GCA_031429575.1 Ferruginibacter sp. | reverse complement strand
GTAAAAGTTGCAAAAAGTATAGATGAAGTATTGGCTGATGGAACAATAGATTTAGTGAGTATTTGCTCACCAAACGAAACGCATTTTGACTATACAAAGCTTGCCTTACAAGCAGGTAAACATGTATTGGTAGAAAAACCATTTACAGCTACAAGCAAAGAAGCAGAAGAATTAATATCATTAGCAAAAGCACAAGATAAAATTTTAACTATTTTTCAAAATAGAAGATGGGACAGTGATTTTTTAACAGTAAAGAAAATTATTGAAGAAAATAGATTGGGAGAAATATTAAATTTTGACATTCATTTTAATCGATTTAAACCTGCATTGAATGGAAAGAAATGGAAAGAAAGAAATACTGCATCAAGCGGTGTTTTATATGATTTAGGTGCACATATTATTGACCAAACTATTGCACTTTTTGGTGTACCCAAAAATATATGGGGGCAAACATATGTACAGAGAGAACATTCAACTATTGATGATGCATTTGATATACGATTGGATTATGGCAAACCGAAGGTTACACTTCGATCTAGCTTGATGGTGAGAGAAGATAGCCCACGATACGTAATCCATGGCACAAAAGGTTCGTTTGTAAAGTATGGAATAGATGTACAAGAAGATCAATTAAAAGCTGGGGGAATGCCGATGGATATTAGTTTTGGTGTAGAGCCAATAGAGCAATGGGGAACACTTTACTCAGAAAAAGACGGATTGCCATTTACAGAAAAAATAAAAACAGAAAAAGGTAATTGGGCAATGTTGTTTCAAAATATATACAATGCAATAGTGCATAGTGAAACATTATTGGTAAAACCAGAAGAAGTGTTGGAACAAATAAAAATTATGGAAATCGTTAAAAACAAAAAATGAATTGTTCTATTCAAAATTTAGAATAGTACAATTCATTTTACTTACTAATTTAAAATTATTTATTCATTTACTGCCATTGCTCTTTCCATTTTTAACTCCACCACATTTGCTCCCATATGGCATTGGCCATTAAATGATGCTGTTGGTTCTATTTGTAATTTACCAGCATACAAATCTCCATCTACAACCGCTTTACCATGCAAATACAATAAATCCTCCATTTTTATTTTTCCTTTTACAGTGCCTAATACATCTGCATGTTTGCCAGAAATATCGCCCTCTACTACCCCACTTGCACCAATAATTACTTTTGATTTTGCATCTAGATTTCCAATTATTTTTCCATCTATGCGTATATCACCATTGCTCTCCACATTACCAATAATTGTAGTACCTGCACCAATAATGGTAGTAGATGTGGCTGGCATTTCATCGATAGATGATTTAGATTTTGATTTGAACATAATGTAGTGTTTTAAGTTTTTCAAGATAATTGCGGATAGTAAATATATGGTATTTCTACATATGGAGAAAGATACCTGCACAAATTATTTTACTGTAAAAATATTTGCATAGATAACTAATTGCAATTACAACAAATACATTACTATAACGACATTTTTATTTTTTTAATGTGTACAGATGTACTTTTTTTTAATTTTCTTTGTAAAATGTAGGGCTTTGCTATTTAAACAATTCACTTTGAGCTTGTTTGATAGTACCGAGAATGTTTTTCTAAAATATTTTATACCATTTACGATGAACGACAATAAAATCTTATCTTCTTTATTTTTTCTACTCCTCCTATTGGTAAATTGTAACAATACAAATCAAAAAGAAAAGAAATACAATTCTCCATTTGCTTCTACAGCACTGCAAAATATTATACCAAAACCAGTGGAGGCAACATCTACAGGTTTTGCATTTGAATTGACCAAGGAAACGAATATTATTTTAAATGATTCTACACCTCAGTTATTAAAACTTGGTCAATATCTTTCGAACACATTAAAACCTGCTACTGGTTTTCCTTTAAATGTAGTTAATGAAAATAAAGAACAGGAAGCAGGCAATATATTTCTTTCCATTGCAGCGATAGATAGTGTAACAAATAAAGAAGGATATATATTGGATATTTTACCGGATTCTGTTTTATTAAGAGCGAATACTGCTGCAGGTTTATTTAGAGGTATTCAAACGATTAAGCAATTATTGCCTGTAGAAATAGAAGCAGATAGTTTGCAACTTGTACCCTGGCAAATACCAACTGGAAAAGTAAAAGATTTTCCTAGTTATGAAATGCGTGGTGCCATGCTAGATGTAGCAAGACATTTTTTTGAGGTAGAAGATGTAAAGCGATACATAGATTTAATTTCGTTTTATAAAATGAATGTATTGCACTTACATTTATCTGACGACCAAGGCTGGCGTATGGAAATAAAAAAATGGCCAAAGCTTACAACGCATGGTGGTAGTACAAAAGTTGGCGGAGGTAAAGGCGGTTTTTTTACACAAGAGCAATACAAAGAAATTGTACAATATGCAAGCGAGAAATATATAACCATTATTCCTGAAATAGATATGCCAGGACATACCAATGCTGCATTGGCCTCTTACCCATTTTTAAATTGTGATATAAATAATCCAAAACCGAAATTATATACAGGTATGCAGGTTGGCTTTAGCACATTATGCACCAGCAATGAAAAAGTGTATGCATTTATAGATGATGTAATACTTGAGCTAGCTGCCATTACACCTGGCCCATACATACATATAGGAGGAGATGAAAGCCTTGCTACAAAAACAAAAGATTATATAAAATTTATAAATAAAGTGCAGGGCATTGTAAAAAAATATGGCAAGCATACAATAGGTTGGGATGAAATTGCTTTATCAACTTTACAACCAAATAGCATTGCACAACATTGGGACAAAATAGATAATCCTACACTGGCAGTAAAACAGGGGGCCAAAATATTAATGTCGCCTGCAAAAAAAGCATACGTAGATATGAAGTACAATGCCAGTACAAAAATCGGATTGGTATGGGCAGGTTACACCGATGTAGATGACGCATATAATTGGGACCCCGCTACGCTTATTAAAGGAATTGGCAAAGAAAATATTATTGGGGTAGAAGCCCCGCTGTGGACAGAAACGGTAAAAAATATAAAAGAGATTGAGTACATGGCTTTCCCCCGCATACCTGGCTATGCAGAAATTGGCTGGTCGCCATCAGCAGGAAAAAACTGGAATGAATACAAAGTGCGATTAGGAAAACATGGTAAGAGAATGAAAGCAATGAATATTAATTTTTACAAATCGAGCAAAATACCTTGGCAATAAAATAAATTTACATAAAAAATGATTGATACAAATTTGAATACTGCATTAGGAAGATTTAGAACCGTAGCTTTTTTAGAAGGCTGTTCTTTTTTACTTTTTGGTTTAACCATGCCATTAAAATATTATTTTGAAATGCCCTTGCCTAACAAAATTGTAGGTACCATACATGGTGGCTTATTTCTACTGTACATTGTTTTATTGGCTATTGTAGCTTATAAAAATAAATGGTCTATCGTTAAAATATTTTTAGCATTTATAGCTTCCCTTATACCTTTTGGCACTTTCTACGCTGATAAGAAACTGTTTAGAGAATAGTTACTACTTGAAAGCAGCTTAGTTTTAAAATGGATACGCTAACCCTTTTGTGGTATTGCCCATATATACTTAGCTATTTACTTTTATGCCCATAAAAAAGGACATATGAAAAAAGTAATACTTGCATGTGCAATACTATTTTGTTTTGCAAAAACGAATGCTCAAATAAATATTCTAGATAGAATAAAACAAAAGGCAAAAGACAAAGCCAACCAAAAGATAGATCAAAAAATAGATAAAACTATTGATGATGCAGTGGATAACCCAAAAGGCAAAAAAACAAATACCAACAATAACAATGAGCCTACAAATAATGAAGACGGCAATAGCAATAGCAATAAAAAGAAAGACAATGGCAGTTTAAAAAGCTACAGTAAATTTGATTTTGTGCCTGGTGAAAAAATGGTAGCTGCAGAAGATTTTAGCCAAGATGCCGTTGGTGATTTTCCTGATAAATGGAATACCAATGGTAGTGGAGAAATTGTAACCCTAAGCAACACTGCTGGTAAATTTTTGATGACTAAAAAAGAAAATGTTTTTTACCCAGAATGGATAAAAGATTTGCCTGATAATTTTACAGTAGAGTTTGATTTGTTGTGCTCCGAAAAATTTAGTTTTTATAGCGGTGCATTTATTGCAGGTTTTACTACTTCATCTAAAATTGGTGCTGACTTTAGAAAATTTGCACGCTTTGGTGATGGCAGAATAGATAAAGGTGGTGGATTTGAAATTGGTTTTCATCCTGAGGGAGCAGGCGGTACGCAAGGAACAAGCTACTTTTACTCTACTTATAATAATGCAGAATATTTAAAAAACGATGCAAGCCAAAACCAATTTAGCCAACCACAAAAAATAATGGTGCACGTGTCTATTTGGCGACAAAAAACTCGGGTAAGGGTGTATATGGATGATAAGAAAATATGGGACTTGCCAAAAGCGATGGCTGATGGTTTAAAATTAAATTCTCTTTACTTTAGAAACGATGGTGCAGAAAATGATAACGATACTTATTATGTAGGAAACATTAGGCTTGCCGTGGGAGCACCAGATACAAGGAATAAACTTATAACCGAAGGTAAATTTGTAACACACGGTATTTTGTTTGACGTAAACAGTGATAAAATAAAACCTGAGAGCTATGGCACACTTAAAGATATAGCCAATGTATTAAATGAAAATGCAGATGTAAAAATAAAAATAATTGGGCATACAGATAGCGATGGTGATGATGCAACTAACATGGCACTTTCTAAAAAAAGAGCAGAGGCAGTAAAGAATGCTTTATCAAAGGAATTTTCAATAGATACAGGCAGAATGGAAACAGATGGAAAAGGAGAAAGCCAACCAATAGATAAAAATAATACATCGCTAGGAAAGGCAAACAATAGACGGGTAGAATTGATAAAACTGTGAGCAAGGGAAAACTATAAAGAGGCAACAAATTGTTTCCTCTTTTTTTTTAGTAACAACGAATCGTTTTCAATAACTTTGAAAGAGTAATGGATGTTAAACCTCATCAATTTATTTGAAAATGAAAAAGAAATTACTCTTATCAATATTTTTTTGTTCTATCCTTTGCACAGCATTTGCACAAAAAAATAAAAGTACAAACAAACAAGCCAATATGGAATATGGTTTTTTAAGTGGCGTAAATTTTAATACGATTAGACAAAACAATGTAAATACATTTTTAAATGAAACTGTTACAAACTATGCTGGCATAAGTGTAGGGGGTTATTTTAAAGTAAACATAAATCAATTGTTTGGTATAAGAGTTTTAGTACAGTACGATCAGAATGGGTATAGGTTAGGTGATTTAACTTTTACTGATGCCAATGGTATAAATCTAGCTCCAGGTAACGTAACAATAAAAACTAATTATTTAAATTTTCCTATAGTTGGAGAATTCACATTTGGCAATAAGATTAAATACTACATTAATGCTGGTCCATATATTGGATTACTTTTACGTAGTAATGTTATCACTAGAATTTATTCAATGAACGGTTCTCTACCTAGTCTTACAAAAGATAAATCAGATGCTTATAAAAGTACCAACTTTGGTATCGCTTTTGGTACGGGTACACTAATACCAATTTCTAAAAAAATACAATTGCATGTTGGTATAAAAAACAATGTTGGATTGTCAAACATTGCTAAGCAGTCCATATTTTCAGACAATAGTGATTTTAAAACCAATGCCTTTTCTGTGTTAGCAGGAATTAATGTTAGCTTATAAAAACATTTTTAAAACAAATAAAAATCATGAAATCATTCATTACAATTTCTTTTGTATTTCTATTAACATTGTTTGCAAATGCACAAGTAAAACCTACAATTGCTGATAAAATATTTAATGAATACAAAGAAAAATTTGTACTAGCACTTTGGAAACAATACCCAGGCTGGGCTAGCAGCCAAGGTTTTCATGCATACGATAGTGTATTGGTAGTTCCAAACGAGGCTGAGCGAAAAGGTAGTGTAGCTTTTTGCAACGAAAAATTAAACGCATTAAAAAAGTTTAACGTAAATGCACTATCCGACAACAATAAGATGGATTATAAAATGATGGAAGCTGAATTGCAATCGAGAAAATGGTATGCAATGGATTTTAAATCGTACGAATGGAATCCATCCAACTACAATGTATGTGGAGATTTTGCAGAAATGCTTGCCAACAATTATGATTCTGTAGATACAAGACTACGCAATTTTTATGTAAAAATGAAAAATGTAAAAGCGTATTATGAAGCCGCAAAACAACATATAAAAAACCCAACGATAGAGCATACCAATTTAGCCGTAGAACAAAATACCGGAGGGCTTTCTACCTTTAATGAAGATTTACTAGAAGCACTTGCAAAATCAAATTTAACAGAAATAGAAAAGGAACGCATTATTGATAAAGGGCAAGAAACGATGCGGATTATTAATGATTATGTATCATTTTTAAAACAATTAAAAAACGGCAACCCACGCAGTTTTAGAATTGGAAAAGAATTGTACAGCAAAAAATTTGAGTACGATATTGCCTCTCGTTATACTGCTACAGAAATATATGTAAAAGCTGTAGCACACAAAAATGAATTGCATGCACAAATGTATGCTATTACTAAAACCCTTTGGCCATCGTACATGCAGGGCAAGCCAATGCCCGAAAATAAATTAGTGGCCACAAAGCAAATGATAGATGCCATTTCTGTAAAACATGTATCGGCAGATTCTTTTCAAACAGCTATTGAACAACAAATACCAACGCTAGTAAATTTTATAAAAGAAAAAAACTTGTTGTATGTAGATCCTTCAAAACCATTGGTGGTACGAAAAGAGCCTGTATACATGGCAGGTGTAGCAGGTGCATCTATATCTGCACCGGGGCCATATGATAAAAAAGGAAATACATATTATAATGTTGGCAGCTTTAGCGGATGGACACCTGAGCGTATAGAAAGTTATTTAAAAGAATACAACCATTACATTCTTCAAATACTAAACATTCACGAAGCTATATCAGGGCATTATGCACAGCTTGTATATGCAAACAAAGCCCCAAGTATTATAAAATCTATTTTGGGCAATGGTGCCATGGTAGAAGGCTGGGCGGTATATACAGAAAAAATGATGCTTGAAAATGGATACGGAAAAATACCAGGTAATAGCGAAAACGAAATGATGCTGATGTATTGCAAATGGAACTTGCGCAGCACATGCAATACCATTTTAGATTACAACGTACATGTAAATAATTTGAGCAAAGAACAAGCTATAAATTTTTTAACCAATGAAGCTTTTCAACAACAAGCAGAGGCCGAAGGCAAATGGAGAAGAGTATCTGTAACGCAGGTACAGCTTACTTCCTACTTTACAGGCTATACAGAAATATATGATTTGCGTGAGCAATTAAAAAAGAATCAAGGGGCAGCATTTAACCTAAAAGCTTTTCACGAAAAGTTTTTGAGCTATGGCAGTGCACCAGTGAAATATATAAGCGAGTTAATGTTGAAATAAAATTATAAATACCGCACATCAATAAAAATAAATAACTATAATAAATTGATTTATATTTACAACTGTAGTTATTATTTACATGTTGCAAATTCTAAAAATATTTTTATTTTTTATTAGCACTGTTTCATTTACAAAAAATGATACCAATAAAACTATTGCAGCTACCATTTACAAGGCTCCGTATTTTAATGACACTACGGATAAAAAAAAGCTCACGCCGAAATATTTTTTTAACGACCCAATTGTAACAAGCGATACAGCATCTTGCATCATACCTTTTAATAGAGCCGGCAATTTAATTTTAATAAAAGCAAAAGCTGATAGTATAGAAGGCAATTTTATTTTAGACACCGGCGCACCAGGACTAATTTTAAACATGACTTATTTTCGTAATTATCCACAAACGGAGGAAACAGTCCGAGAAACTGGTGGTATTACAGGAAGTACAGCCTTTGTGAGCCCCACTAGTATAGCCGCATTAAATATGGGACCAATAAAATATAGAAAAATAAATGCTGATAGGGTAAATCTTGGACATTTGGAAAACAGTAAAGGCGTAAAAATATTAGGCTTGCTAGGTATGCAACTTTTTAAGCAATTTGAAATGATTATTGATTATGAAAAATCAATAATTTATTTACACCTTATTTCTAAAAAAGAAACCAAAACATACAAGAGTGAACAATTACTTGACACAAGTAAATATAGCATTTTTGACATTACGATTTCAGACAATAAACTATTTACCAAAGGACAAATTGCCAATAAAAAACTAAGCTTTGTTATAGATACTGGAGCAGAGTCTAATGTAATAGACAGTAGATTGCCCAATAACTTATTTGAAAATTTTAATATAGCTAGAAGGGTAAACCTTACTGGAGCAGGTAATAAAAAGATAGAAGCCATCTATGGCGATATGCAAACCGTAAAAGTAGGAGAGTTAAGTTTGAATAACGTTCCATTATTGGTAACCAATTTAGAAAAAATGTGCTTTGCCTACGATAAGTGTGTGGATGGAATTTTAGGATTTGATTTTCTATCTTTAAATAAAATAGGATTTAACTTTGTGACCAATAAAATGTATATATGGAAATAAAAAGTACCATACTAAAATATAAAATGGTACAGTTCATTTGTATTGTATGTATAGCTGTGCTGCTACCTATGTGTATGCAGGCACAAACGCCTATACCTAACTACAGCATTAAAAATGGTAAAATGCAAATTCACATAAGCAAAAAAATAAATGACCTTGCCTTAGATAGTTTTATAGCTAAATATGATTTGTATGATTTAGATTTAAAAACTTTTTTCAAAAAAAATGTAACAGACTCACTCATAAAACTCGGGTGGTATTTTGAACAAAACGACAACAACTTTTTAATTATAAATAAAGATTTACTCCCGTTTGATAAAATAAAAGAGCCAGGTGAAGCCATCAGTTTTACAGACATATTTTCTTCTATAGCATTACAAAATGAAGCCAATAGCAAAAATGTATCTTTTGGTTTTAATCGTTTTAAAAATAAAAATGCATTTGCCATAAAAGACTCCATGGTTACTTTTTATTTGCGAAACAATAAAGACGCTAAGCAAGTTTTTGTAGCAGGTACATTTAATAAATGGCAGCCTAACGATTTGCAGATGACAAAAACAGACAGTGGCTGGATAGCCAATGTAAAACTAACAGCAGGTAAATATTTTTATAAATTTATTGTGGATGGTAATTGGACAATAGATACTGATAATAAATTTAACGAAAACGATGGTGAAGGCAATACCAATTCTGTGTTTTACTTTACCAACAAAGTATTTACCTTAAAGGGTTTTGATAAAGCTAAGAAAGTATATGTATCCGGCAGTTTTAATAATTGGCAAGAGACACAACTTCGTATGACAAAAACTGCTACAGGTTGGGAAATACCTTTGTACATAGCCGATGGCACCCATACCTACAGGTTTGTAGCCGATGGCAAGTGGTTTGCAGATCCAGAAAATGCAGATAAATTTCCAAATGAATTTGATGAATTTAATTCAGTAATAAGAATCGGTAAGCCAACTATTTTTTCATTGGCTGGTTTTGCAGATGCGAAGAAAGTAATATTAGTAGGCTCGTTTAATGATTGGAAAAATTATGAATTGGTAATGCAAAAAACAGATAGTGGATGGTTAATACCTTACACACTTACAAAAGGAAATTATGAGTATAGATTTGAGGTAGATGGTAAAACAATGGGTGACCCCAAAAATATAAACCCACTTGGCAGTGATAAAAATTCGATAATAGTTATAGATGCTAATTATATTTTTAAAATAAAAGGATTTGAAACCGCTAATACTATTTACTTAGCAGGCGATTTTAATGGCTGGTCGCCAGATGGTTTTCCTATGAAAAAAGAAGGCAATGAATGGGTGCTGCCAATGAATATAAAACCCGGTAAGCATTTATACAAACTCGTGGTAGATGGCAAATGGATAACCGACCCTAATAATAGTTTGTGGGAGCAAAATGAGTTTGATACAGGTAATTCTGTTTTGTGGATTGAATAATATATAGCTCTTAATTTTTGTTAATGAGATGCATAAAACCACATTGCATAATAAAAGATCAATAAAGTTATACTGTTGAATGGAGGTTATTATAAGGCTTTTATTAAAAGCCTTATAATAACAAAATCCTATTTGCCACCAGAGTCAAATCAAGGATCTTCTGCCCTTAACCACCCTAATATTTTTGTAAAAAATATTCCTCAAAGCTAGTAAAATAAGGGTTCTATGCAAAAATTTTCATTTACACTTGCTCCTACGCTCATTTTCAACTAAATTCGCCACAATCACTAACATAAAAAACAACGAACATGTGTGGATTTGTAGGCGTACTAAATACGCAAGAAGACTTAGCAACCCTTAGACCAAAAGCCCTTTCGCTTTCTAAAAAAATACGCCACCGTGGGCCAGATTGGAGCGGCATATTTGCAGATGGCAATGCCGTGCTTTGCCACGAACGCTTGGCCATTGTGGACCCAACAAGCGGTAATCAACCTTTGTACAATAAAGCCAAAACACATGTGCTTGCCGTAAATGGAGAAATATACAACCACCGTGCATTGCGTGCCACCACACCCAATTATGAATTTCTTACCGAGAGCGATTGCGAATGCATACTCTCTTTATACGAAGCAAAAGGCGCTGCGTTTTTAGACGACCTTAATGGCATTTTTGCATTTGTGTTGTACGATAGCACTAACAATAGTTTTTTGATAGGGCGTGACCATATGGGTATAATTCCTATGTACATGGGTTGGGACGATAAAGGACAACTTTTTGTAGCCAGCGAATTAAAAGCGCTTGAAGGCACTTGCTCAAAAATAGAAGAATTTAAACCAGGGCATTATTGGCATAGCACCGATGCTGCACCCACAAAATGGTACGATAGAGAATGGAAAGATTACGAAGCCGTAAAAAATAATAAGAGCAATGAAGCCGAACTTCGCAAAGCCCTAGAGGATGCTGTGGAGCGTCAACTGATGAGTGATGTACCATATGGTGTATTGCTAAGTGGTGGTTTAGATAGCAGCATTATAAGTGCCATTGCAAAAAAACTTGCACCCAACAGAATCGAAAGTGGCAACACACAAGCTGCTTGGTATCCGCAATTGCACAGCTTTGCGGTAGGGTTAACCACATCGCCAGACCTAAAAGCAGCAAGGGTTGTAGCCGAACACCTTGGCACCATACACCACGAAATACATTTTACCATACAAGAAGGTATTGATGCACTCAAAGATGTAATTTATCATTTAGAAACGTATGATGTAACAACCGTGCGTGCAAGTACTCCCATGTATTTGCTTGCAAGAGCTATAAAAAGTATGGGTATAAAAATGGTATTGAGTGGCGAAGGCAGCGATGAATTATTTGGTGGTTATTTATATTTTCACAAAGCACCACATGCCGAAGGTTTTCATGAAGAAACGGTACGTAAATTGGGCAAACTACATTTATACGATTGCTTGCGTGCCAACAAAAGCCTTGCTGCATGGGGCGTAGAAGGACGTGTACCTTTTTTAGATAAAGAATTTATGGATGTAGCCATGCGCTTAAACCCTGCTGATAAAATGTGTGGCAATGGCAAAATAGAAAAACATATTTTGCGCAAAGCCTTTGAAGATTTATTGCCTGCAAGCGTAGCATGGCGCCAAAAAGAACAATTTAGCGATGGCGTAGGATATGGATGGATAGACGCTTTGAAGGATTTAACCGCCACCGCCGTTACCGACGAACAAATGGCACAAGCGGCATTTCGTTTTCCTATAAACGTACCACAGAGCAAAGAAGAATATTATTACCGCAGCATTTTTGCAGAGCATTTTCCGAGCAACACCGCAGCCGCATGTGTGCCTAGTGTAAAGAGTGTAGCCTGTAGCACACCCGAAGCGTTGGCGTGGGATGCTAGCTTTCAAAACGTAAACGATCCTAGTGGTAGGGCTGTGAAGACAGTGCATGAGGAGGGGTATAAATAAAAGTATTGAGTACTTAGTATTTAGAACAAAAGACATTGACCGTTGCAAGTAAAATTGCAGCGGTTTTTTATTGCATCTTAGTTTGCTTTATCTGTACACTATCACAAACCTGTCTCAACTTGATTTCTTTAATTTCTAATATTATTTATTATACAAATACTTTTTTATACTTTTTCTATTTACCTACTATGTATATTTGTTGAAGCTACAGTTATAAAAGCAGCCATAGTGCTGTAGCTTAACTTTCGTAATATTTAAGGAATTTTATTTTTTGTAAATGCTATTTAACTCTCTACACTTTACTCTTTTTTTTATACTTACTACCATTATATATTTTGCAATATCTCATAAGTATAGATGGGCATTGTTGTTATTTATAAGCTGTTATTTTTATGCTATTTTTGTACCCATTTACATTTTAATACTACTATTTACTATTATAATAGACTATTATGCAGGTATTTTAATTGAAAGAAATACTTTACATAAAAAGAAACTGTTGTTACTTAGTATTGTTGTTAATGTTGCTACGCTATGTTTTTTTAAGTATTATAATTTTATAAACGAAAATATCACTCAATTTTTAGGGCTATTTTCTATTAAAAATAATATTCCTTTTTGGAATATTATACTTCCTATTGGTCTTTCATTTCATACTTTTCAAGCAATGAGTTATAC
>JANOZW010000128.1:0-12692 GCA_031429575.1 Ferruginibacter sp. | reverse complement strand
CGGGTTAATGTAGAAAAGAACATCGTTAAATTTTGCGCCGCCTTCGACAAGCTCAGGCTGACACTCCAATAATCAAAACTAATTTTACCGCTTCGCATAAAACTTACTTTTCAACCTTCCGCAAGCCCTGTATTTTACTTTCCAATATGGATCATTCAATTTTGCAATACTTACTCCTTTGCTGGATGATGCATTTACAAAGTATCCATTCTGCAAATAAAAACCAACATGCGTAACGGCATTGTTGTTATTCATTGTTTTAAAAAAAACCAAATCGCCTTCGTTTAAATAAGTTGTGTTTTTGTAAAGCTCCACCCACTCGGTATAATATTGTTCTAGCGATGTACGTGGAATATGAATATCATACACTTCTTTATACAATCTTTGTACAAATGCAGAACAATCAATACCTCTTTCATTCATACCACCCCATTGATATGGAATGCCAAGCCAGTCTTCAATAAAACCATACAAGCGATTATTTTTTATATTTTCCGGTGATACAGAAAGTTGTTTACCAAATTTTACTTGAAGGGCACTTGCTTTTTTATTTGTTGTATTTGTCGTTGGTGCAACGATTACAGTGTCTTTTGCGGGCATGTTAAACACACCGCCGCTA
Source organism: Ferruginibacter sp. (assembly GCA_031429575.1). Lineage (GTDB taxonomy): Bacteria > Bacteroidota > Bacteroidia > Chitinophagales > Chitinophagaceae > Ferruginibacter. The sequence goes on along the minus strand of JANOZW010000128.1, from coordinate 12,073 downwards.
AACACTTCTGCCTCTTTTTTGCTACCTCTTTTAAAAATACCACAGCTATTTATTAATGGCGTAGTTATTAAAATGATAAAGAGGAAATGAATAATATTTTTTTTGCTGGATATCAATTTTTTATTTTTTTCTAGATGTAAATTTTATGTATCTACCCGCTGCAACAAATCGTTTGTTCCAAAATCCATTTTGAAGTTTGGTAATCACCACGCCTTCGTTATATGTAGCCACTACAAAATAACCATTTTGTAAGTAAAACCCTGCATGCGAAATTTTTTCTTTTTGTTTATCTGAATAATTAAAGAAAAGAATATCACCTTGTTCTAAAAAATTATTATTCTTAAATAATTCTACATTTTTATATTTCATTTGCTCTGCAATGGTATTGGGAAAATCTGTTTCATATACATCTTTTATTAATTTCGATAAAAATGTTTCACAAGTATATTCAGGTGCTTTTATACCAAAGCATTTTTTACCTAAATTCTCCTTTATAAAACGATAGAGCTTTAAATCATTTACACTATCATAAGGTATATTTAGTTTTGTTGCAAATTCTTGTTGCAAAGAATCAATATTTGATACTACCAAAGTATCTATCAAAATAATATTTGAATCAACAATATTTATGCTGGTATCTTTTTTTACATCTGCAGATAAACCCCTATGCGTTCTGCAAGAAAAGGTAAGTGATGATATAAAAATGGCTGCTGTTATTAGGGGTACAAAAAGTCGCATAAGTTTAGGGAAGTCAATTTTTTAAATAAGTATTGTAAGCAGTTAATTGACTTACATAATACAAAGCAAAATCTTTGCCATCTTTTTTTAAAAAATAATTAAATTTTAGAATAGTTTTCTGCATAAACGGCACAGTTATTGCCCTATAGATTTATCAAAAAATCTGTGTTTACATCACACTAACTACTTTAAAGATTTTTTTGATTTTCGAATATCCTATTTATAGCTGCTTTTGTTTTTTATGAGCCTGTCGTGTCGATAATTTTTATGCGAATGTTCAAGTTTTACTAGCCATTTTTTTAGCATTTAATAACGTATTCATTTAAATTATTTATATGAAGACTTCCACCTTTAGTGTACGTTTAGATGAGAAAGTGATTCTCACAATGATCATTGTTTGTATCATTGCTTCTTTCATTACTGCCTTTAGATTTAAGAACGACAAGCCTTGTGGCGAATTTGAGTTTAAGGTAACATCCAACGATTATAAAGTAGGACACTACATTTTTTTTAATACCGCCGATACTCGTACTGCACAAAGTTGGGAGTGGGATTTTGGCGATAAAACTCCCATAGATAAAACATCAGGGCCAAGCGCTACACATATTTACAAAGAATCAGGGCAATATGATATTACCCTTACGTTAAATGGAAAATGCAAACAATTTCAAAGTGTAAACATAAATAATGTTGTAAAAGATTCTATACCATTTGTAATACCCCAAGTTATTTGGCCGCAAGATCCCATTAAAGTTGGGCAACCTGTGGTGTTTAGAGATAATACCAACGGTGCCAACAGATGGGAATGGTACGTGGGTTCAGGAAAAGATAGCAAAAATTTTACATCACAAGATGTACCTTTTACATTTGAAAAACCAGGTACGTACGAAGTAAACCTTACCGTAAATGGAAATGCAGATGCAAGATTGATGAAGATGATTAGAGTAGAAGGGTTACCCATTGCCAAAGCACCAACAAATTATGCGGGTAATACAGGAGGCCCGAGAGTAAGACCAAGCAATCGTGGAGAAATTGCCGATGCGCCAAGTGGTCCATCACAATTTGGTAACAATGCTCAAAATGCTGCTGCTGCCGCACCTGCAAAGCCACAATTAGCGCCACTTACAAAGGAACGTTTTTTAGAAATGATACAAGGTGTGGTGGACAAAACTTTTTTAGAACAAGATTTTGATCCTTATATGTGTGGCAACACAAATGTGCGTGTAAGTTTTAATGGAGAAGATATTAGTTTTCATGAAGCCATTATAAATCTACAAGGATTGAAAAGACTTAAATCTTTAAAGGCCATTGCTTTTACAAATGATGGAACAAATTGTATAAAGCGTATATCAATTGTTACTAAAAAGAAAGGTTTGTTTGCTCGATAAAAAATAAATATATGCCAGAAATCCTAATAGCTGAAGCAGCAACGAATACCATTGAAAATGTAATGCACATTGCCAAAAGCATTGCTGCCGAGCACTCGCATACAACATACAGCACCCCACATTTGTTAAAAGCTTTGTTACACGAAGATGCAGGCCTGTTGCCCATTATAGCATCGTTAGATAAAGATTGGTATTTTATGGAAGAGTGGGCAGATGTACGCTTGGAGCAATTTCCAAAAGGCGTGTTGCGTGGGGAACCTACATTGGATAATAGTGTAAATGCCATATTAGACGAAGCAGACTATGTGCGCATAAAACAAGCAAAAGATATTATAGACCCATTAAGTTTATTGGCTGCATTGTGTACACCAGGTATTGGTTTTTCTTATGATCAATTAAAATCTTTTCCACTTACCAGAGAAGAATTAATTGCTGTTGGTAAATCATCTTCGTTAAATAATACCACCCCCTCTTTAAATGGAAATAAAAATAATTCAGCACCTGTAGGCACAAATGCATTGACAAAATATTGCATCAATAAAATTGAAGCCGTACAAAAGAAGGAAGTTTTAATAGTGGGTAGAGAAAAAGAATTGAGGATGATGAATGAAATTCTTTGCAGATTATCTAAGCCAAACGTACTAATAGTTGGCGATGCAGGCGTTGGCAAGACTACACTCACCAATGGGTTTGTGCAGGAAGTGCTACATAAAAATGTACCCGATGTATTGCTCACCAATAATATTTTTGAATTGGATAATGGTGCCATCATTGCTGGCGCATCGTACAAAGGCGAAGTAGAAGATAGGTTAAAAAATATTTTTAAGGAATTAAAACAATTTGAAAAACCAATTCTAATTATTGATGAATTGCATGTGTTGTTAGACAAGCAAGGGGCAGCTGCTGGCGCTGCTAATATTTTAAAACCAGAGATTGCAAAAGGAGAAGTAACCGTAATTGCCACAACAACGTTAGATGAATATCGAAAACACATCGAAAAAGATGAAGGCTTTAACAGGCAGTTTGAAACATTGATGATAGAAGAGCCAGATGCAGAAACGGCTTTTCAAATGATACGAAAAGTAATGCTTAGTTATGAAAAGCATCATGACATAACTGTATCGGCAGAAACCATACATGAAACCATAAGACTAGCAAAACGTTTTGTAAAAGAAAAGCGATTGCCAGATGCTGCTATTGACCTAGCAGATAGAGCCATGGCGGGTCTTAGGCTTATAAATGAAAAAGGAAATGAAGAAGTAGCGGCGCTTGAAAATAGTTATGATGCCTTAAAACTACAGACAACACCCGAGGCAACATTGCAAGATTGGCAATGGTTGTACAAACAAACCAAGCAACGATTGAGCCCAGTTTTATTGGCTGTGTTGAGCACTACCACAAGTAATGTGGAAGAGTTGGTAACGATAGATGCTATAAAAAAAGAGTTTGATATAATTGTATTGGAATTAAAAAATGCGGTAAGTAATAAACATACAGAATTATTAAAATCAGATGTGGCGGTGGTGATTGCTGCTAAAACTGGCATTCCTGTTGGTAAGTTGCAATCGCAAGAAAAAGAACGTTTGCTAAATATGGAGGAATCTTTAAAACAAAGATTGGTAGGACAAGACCATGCTATAAAATCTATTGCCGAAGCCATTTTAGAATCACGCTCTGGTTTAGGAAAAGTAGGGCAACCAATGGGTTCTTTCTTTTTTCTTGGCCCTACAGGAACTGGTAAAACAGAATTGGCAAAGGCCTTGGCAGAATTTTTATTTCAAGATGAATCTTTTATGATTCGGTTTGACATGAGTGAGTTTAAAGAAGAACATGCAGCAGCATTGTTGTATGGTGCACCTCCAGGCTATGTTGGTTATGAAGAAGGCGGATTACTGGTAAATAAAATTCGAGCAAAGCCTTACTCCGTGGTACTTTTCGATGAAATAGAAAAAGCGCACCAATCGGTGTTCGATGTGTTTTTGCAAATAATGGATGAAGGCAAATTGCACGATAAACTTGGAAAAGTGGGCGATTTTTCTAATGCGGTTATCATCTTCACTTCTAACATTGGTAGCAATTTTATAGTAGAACAATTTAACAACAGCATTGTACCTACCTCTAATAAATTGATGGAGATAATGTCTGATAAATTTCGCCCAGAGTTTTTAGGAAGACTTACAGAAATTATTCCTTTTGCACCAATGACGGAAACGATGGTACGATCTATTTTAGATATTCAATTAAAAGGTATGCACCAAGCATTGGATAAACAAGGCATAAAATTAACCATAACTGATGGAGCAAAAACGGTATTGGCTAAACAAGGTTTTACTCCTGCATATGGCGCACGGCCACTATCGAGTGTAATACGCTCACAACTGCGAAGACCACTGAGCAGAAAGATAATAACAGGTGAACTGAAAGCGGGAGATACCGTGCATTTGCAGACAAATAAAAAAGAAGAATTAGAATGGAAATAAAAGTTATGTGTTTGACACTTGTATGAAGGCTCTAAAGTACAAAGGTTTTTATTGAAGTGCTTGGCACATTCAGGAATGAAAAACGAAATCGGCATAATTATTGAAAACATTAACAAATAAGTAATTCAACTATTTTCCCTAACGAATAAAAATACACACCATGGCAGCAAACAACAACTTTGGAATTGGCGGCACAGAGGTAAAACTCGATGCCTTTGAAGCTTTTCAAGATATACCAGCTAATAAGGTATTGATGGCGGAGAAATTAACAAACATGCCTCCAGTAAAACCTGAGATTACAGGCAGCTTAACAGATGTAGAGCAAGTATTTGAACACTACAAACCTAACATTGATATTGGTTTTGAAGATGGGAATGGTGCTACACGCAGAGAAAATCTACGGTTTAAAAATTTAGGAGATTTTGGTGTAAAAGGCATTACTGCCCAGAGCGCATTGCTTGGCGATTTAAATATGAAACACGATCAATATTTAAAAATTGTAAAGCAACTCAAAACAAATAAGATGCTTAAAGCCGCATTAAATGAGCCCGAAGGAAAGGACAATGTAATAGCAGCATTAAACTCATTGATTGCAGAAATGCAACAAAAAAAATAATTATTTCCCAATAATATAACCAAACTTATTTTATGGCACAACAATCCGCAGCACCAGCAACCACATCAGCAAATAAAGAGCTACTCGTAAAACAACCACTGGAAACTAGTTTAAATGCACTCCAAAAATATGGTGCATTCGATTTATTAGAATCCGCAATTGATGGCGTACAAAATTTGAACCCTGAAAGAAAAGCTCGTAAGAAAATATTTTTAGAAGAAACGGGAAAGAAAGATGAGCGTAACCAACTATTAGAAATTTTGCAACTCTGGAAAAATATTTTGGAGCAAGGAGATGATCAAGCAGCGATGATTGATTATTGCCAAGTAAAAAGTGAGGAAGCCTCTAAATTGTTTAAACAAAATATGAAATTGGCGTTGGAAGAAACGAGGGATTTGGAAAGATCTTATCGCTCTGTAGCACTTTTCTATAAAAATACAGAAAGCACCAAGGTGAAAAATGTAAGTTTTATAAATGTGGATCCTGATCAATTAAAAGATTTGGACAATACTCGTTTTATAGATGCTATACATGCGGAGCTGGTAGAAAATTATGATAGACTAGATCTTCGTCAAAACTACGGACTGCTTATTGTGCCTGGTTATTTAGGCTCTAATAAAGTAGTAGAAAAATGGGCGAAGATGGCGTATGAAAATAAAGTAATGTTGGTTACCGATTTTGAAAACCTTGATGCGCCAGATGATGTAATGGAATTATTTGAAGCAGCTAATTTAACAGGTGGCGATATTTATAGATCTAATACAATTATGACTTGCAACTGGCTTGTGGGTAGAGGAAAAGTAAATGAAGTGGGTGAAACGGAAGACTTGATGGTGCCTCCAGCAGGAGCATTAGCTGGTAAGATATACATGACACTAATGAGCCAAGTTACCGCAGGTAAAAAGTTTGGTAGCATGAACGAAGTAGATGGCGTTAAATTTGATTTAAAGAAAAGTGAAATAGCTAATTTAGAAAAATTAGGGTTGGTGCCAATGGTAAAAGAATATGGAAAGGTAATGGCATTTAGTGCAAAAACATTGTTTAATGGAGATAATCTTGGACTACAAACATACTCTGTAGTAAGGGTGTTTGATTATGTAACAAAAGTGATGATGGACTTTTTAAACCGCAGGGCTTTTGAAAACTTTAATGCCAATACCCGAAAAGATTTGATGGAGCAAATTGTAAAGTTCTTAGATGGTATAACTGGACCAAGTAATTTAATCGAAGATTTTGCCATTAGTAGATTTGAGCAAGACCCTGTGCAAAAAGATAGAATACATTTAGACATTAGATTGAAACCATATTTTCCGGCAAAGAATTTTCTAATAAAGTTAGAAGGGCAAAAAGGGGATGATGGAAAAAATACGGAGTGGGCATCTAAGTATGAGCAGCAGAAATAAAGTTATCGGTTGGTGGGACACCAACCGAAATCGTAGATTATATTAGATGGTGGATACATTAACCAATAAATAAACTTAGTATTAATAAAAAGTAAACTGAATGTTAAGTGCAAAAGCCGTTGTATTAAAAACAACGGCTTTTGCTTTTATTACAGCCTATGTACTTGAGCAATTGCACTTTAATTTTAGAAGTTATTCACATTTTTATTTTCTAGCACAGTATTTGCAAATTTATTTTCTACGAATTATTCTCCTAAAAATAATTTGAATTCGTACTTACTCCCGACGGACCAGCAACCAGAATCAAGTAAGTTATGTAGGTTTTATTTTTCAACTTTTGTACAACAAAGGTTGACATATTACTTCAGCATAATTGATTAGAAAATCATTTATACTGTGATGATAGGGTTGTGTAGTGTATAACTAGCAGCAGTGAAAAGCACAGTAATGGCTTGTTTTTATTTATGGTCTAATACCAATTATTATTTAACAATTAAAAACAAACAATTATGTCTTTTAAAGTAAAATTAAAAGTCGGCGGCGAGGAAGTAAACGTACTCAGCTGCAGTTATGCCCTAAAGCAAGAAACAGATGCTACGGGTCGTCCATCATCTATTACTAGAGGTGGCAAAATTACCATGACAGTAGAGTCAACTGGTAAAACAGCTTTCTTTGAGTGGATGTGCAACAACTTTGAGCGCAAAGATGGATCTATCGTTTTCATTAAGCGTGACAATAATGCCACACTAAAAGAATTAAATTTTAAAGAAGCGTATCTGGTGGACTACAGAGAAACTTTTGACAGCACAGGCGATAACCCAGTAGCAGAAACTTTTACACTTAGTGCAAAAGAAATAAGCATGGGTACAGGCAGCTACATCAACGAGTGGACTACCTAGAATAAATTAAAACGCTAACAATTTCATTAATGAAGTTGTTAGCGTTTTTAATATTACCCTCATAATTTTTTCTTTAACCAGTTAAAAATACAATCATGTCTTTTTTAGCAAAGCTCAAGTTAGATGGTGAAGAATACAACGTTCTTCATTGTGGTTTTAGGTTTGTACAATCTACAGATGCTACCGGAAAACCAACTGCCATACCACAAGGTGGAAATATAAACATGATTGTAGAAAGTACGGGTTCTACAGATGTGTTTGACTGGATGATAAGTGCTGTGCAAACAAAAAATGGCACCATTACTTTTTATAGAAGAGATAATATGAGCAAACTAAAAACACTTGATTTTAGTGATGGGCATTGTGTGGATTATTATGAAACCTTTGACCACAGAGGGGAACATCCTATGCAAATAACCTTTACCATAAGTGCAAGAGAATTAAAATTAAACGAATCGCCTTTTGTAAATAATTGGCCACTTGAATAAATTGACATAACCAGGGTATTAAAAGCCTGTAAAAATAATAAAAAATGTTGCCAACAATACCCACAATAACTGTGTATTGATTCGGCAATTTTTTTTCGATTATAGAAATACTTAGTTCTTTAAAAAATATGTAGCTGCTTTGTTGACTATATATTATTTCTTTAATACACATAAAAGACAAATCTTTTTTATGGCACAGTTAACAGAATCTTCCATCAATATCAATGGTAAACCCATTGCCCAATTTACTTCCTTTACACTTAAGCAAGATATTTTTGAGCACCACAATTTTATACTAGTATGCCCCGCAGAAAGTATAGATGGCAAGGAAGGTGCTATATTTAACCAATCAAAAGATTTGATAGGTGCTCCAATAAATGCACAAATAAAAATGATTGGCGGCAAGGGAAGATTGGATTTTGCAGGTATTGTAACACAAGTAGAAACAGCAAGATTTAGTGGTTATGCAGGTGATGTAATTATTACTGGTTATAGTCCAACGATTTTATTAGACAATGGTCCTCATTGCAAAAGTTGGGAAAAGAAAGCCTTGAAAAACATTGCAGAAGATTGCTTAAAACATTTCCCCAAAAATTTATTGAACCCTAAGATAGCACCCACATTTGGAGAAACACTTTCTTATACCGTGCAATACAAAGAAACTGCTTGGCAATTTTTAAATAGAATGGGTGCTACTTATGGCGATTGGTTGTACTACAATGGAAAAAGTTTGGTATTGGGTAAATTGACTGGAGATGCTGTGAGTCTTGTATTTGGTAGTAACTTAAGCAGGTTTAATATGTCGTTGCAGGTGCGTCCATCTAGTTTTCAAATGATGGCATATGACTATATGAAAAACGAAGTGTATGATACCACGCCTAGTGGTATAGAAGGCAAGGCAGGTTTAGATAGATGGGGAAAGCATTTATTAGGATTAAGTAAAAAAACATTTGCTACACAACCAAAAGGATGGTGCAATAATTTTACTACTAATAAAAAACAGCTAGATCAATATAGCAATACAAAAGCCGCTGCACAAAGTAGTAACATGGTAAGGGTTAATGGTGCAAGTGGTCACCCTGGTGTGCAACTCGGCAGCTCATTAGATATAAATGGAAACAATGCTTTTAATGCAAGCAATGAAGCCTATGGAAAATTTAAAGTGATAGGCGTAACACATCACACAGATGGATTGGGAAATTACAACAATGATTTTTTAGCCATACCCGATAGTATAACTGCACCACCAGTTACTGCATTTGCCGAACCGCATTGCGAAACACAAAGCGCTATTGTTACAGACAATAATGATCCCCAACATTTGGGCAGGGTACGTGTGCGTTTTCACTGGATGAAGCCTAGCGAAAAAACGCCATGGATACGCATTACAAGCCCGCATGGAGGCGGCGATAAAGGCATGTTTTTCATACCCGAATTAAAAGAAGAAGCCATTATTTGTTTTGAAGGCGATAGTGCGGTAAAGCCATTTGTAAATGGTACGGTGTATCATGGCAAAGCAAAAACAAGTTTTGCCAATGCAGGCAATGATGTAAAGGCATTGCAAACAAGAAGTGGAAATAAAATGGTAATGAATGATAAGGATGGAAGTGTGTATATGACTGATAAAGGAGGCGCAAATTCTTTAATGGATGGTGCGGGGAATATTGTGACCAATGCAAATGTAAATAGTACGCTAAATGCGGGAACCAATTCTGCAATTAATGCTGGTGCTCTATCCGAAATAAATGTGGGTAAAGGGCAATCTGTTGTAACAATGGATAAAGGAGGTAATATTGTTATTACTGCAAAAACAAATTTAAAAATAAATGTTGGAGCAAGCGTGATTGAACTTAAAAATGATGGCACTATTACAATAAATGGAAAAGCTATTGGCATTGGAGCATCTGAAGTAACTCAAATTGTAGCACCCAACAATCATATAAATGGTATTACCAAAATGGATGGAGGAGATGTATTTATAAATTAAATAGTATGAACCCATTACTAATAAAAATCACTCGCCCTTTTAGCGAACAATATACATTGGATATTCATTCTGATTTAATGGCAGTGGATGCTAGAATGGATTCCCACACTCAAATAAGATGGGATTTTAATGTAATAAAAGTGGAAGAAAATTTTGTGGAAGTACGTTTAATTCTTCTAGATCAAGTATTGCTGAAAGCAAATAATCCGCTTATTAAAGAAATAGCCAGATTGACAAATACGTTCTCTAGAATGTATAATGAATTGCATCTAATTCTTGATCATAAAGGGAATATTTTGGAAGTAATTAACATGTCTTCTATTCTTGCAAAATGGAATCAAACCAAAATGGAGCTTTCCAAAATTGCAGAAGGCACCCCAGAAATTAAAGACATTATTATTTTAAATGATTCTATTTTTTTGAATAAAGAAAATCTAAAGGGTTATATACAAAGAAGCGAATTTTTTATGCTTTATTTTAATTCGATTTTTGGAAATAAACTTCCCTATGACAATGCTAATACAATTATGCCTAATTTTTTAAATACTGCAAATTTAAACTGGCAAAGGAAAATAATTGCTGCTGATATTCGAAAAAATATTGCTGCAATAGAACTAAAAACGACTCCTTTTTTTACCCCGAAAGATTTTAATGAAAGAGCTTATAGCCAGTTTAAAAACAAAATGGATATTTCAAAAATTATTCCTTCTTTAAAGGAAACTGGAAATTATACAATTGATATTGATAACGGAAAAGTAATTGAAGCAGTATTAAAAAGAGAGGAGGTGGCCCATAAGGATATGCTATATACAAAGCTTGAATACAATTTTGTAAGCGACTCCGGATTAAAAATAGCGGACAAAAACAATGTTGAAAAGACAGCAATGGCTATTGCTTAATTATAAAATTATTTTAGTATGATGCTACGTATCGGGAAATATAAATTATACCTGCTGTACAGCAAATCAACATCTGGCATTAACCATTCAACTATTAATATTGGATGCGTTTTCTCATACCCACAAAAAAGCAATGGCAAATTGAATAAAAAAAACAGCGCATTTTTTTTGAAGATAATTAAACATGAAACCAGTTTTAAAATTGGCGTTTTAAAAAGAACACAAATTTTGCAAAAAGTAGCGTAAAATGGGAAACAAAATTATAACAGAAAAAGATTTTTGGATGTGTTCCAGTGGTGCTGTGCCTGCTCAATTGCAGGGTACTCGCCAGAGCAACAAAAAAGAATCGGGCGAAGTTTATATAACTGTTGCTGATACTGCTACTAGTAGCTGGATAGATTTTGGCTGTACAAAAAATATGTTTTGGAATGCAGTAATAGCAGCTGCAGTAGCAGTGGTTGTAGTAGCATTAATTGTAGGCACAGGTGGTATTGCTGCTATTGGGCTTATGGGAATGATGGCAATTGGTGCTGCTGCGGGCGTTGTTGCAGGTATAGTAACAGCTGTTGAAGGTGCATTGCAATGCGGGCAAAAAAATGCAACACAACGTACGTGGGATAGCAGTAAAAAAAATTTGATATTTACGGGCGTGCCTGCCATTACTGGCGATAGAATGATGACCTGTAAAATAGGTGGTGTAGTAAAGTTTGCTCCCGAAATAAAAAGTTGGAGCCATGCCATAGGATTAGCTGGGTTAAATTATCTTACAAAATTTGCGGAATGTGCTTTGGGTGGTGCTGCAATTGGTGGTGGAGGTTTTCTGCTTTCGGGTTTAGCTACAGGAAGCTTGGCACTTGCCATGCCTACTGCTGGTAGTATTGCTACCAATGTTGTTACAAGTTTTACAGGTATTTGGGGTGGCTCCCGTGTATTGTTTGGTGCAGGCCATTTGGCAAATGAGCATGCTTATGGAAATGTAAATGGCACAATGGATGCTGCAACTACATTTGGAAGCGGTGCTGTACCAGAAGTTGGAATGGGACAAAGAATAGCAACGGGTCAAGCACAACCATCTGATTATTTATTATTTTTGTATTTATTAAATGTGAAGGCGAGAGGTAGTAAGCCACCAGTTGCTGAAGAACCACAACCTACAGGAGATAAGGATGGTAATA
>JANOZW010000127.1:0-5209 GCA_031429575.1 Ferruginibacter sp. | reverse complement strand
GTGGATGAAGAAGTGCTGGACAACTTGGAAGATGCTCTGGTAAGTGCTGATGTGGGTATTGAAACAACCGTAAAAATTATTGACAATATTGAAAAGCGAGTAGCAAAAGACAAGTATCTAAACACATCTGAGTTAAATGGTATTTTAAAACAAGAGATAGAAGCCTTGCTGGTAAAGCCTTCTAGCGATACATCGTACGAAAATTATGAATTACCTGCGGGGCATAAACCCCATGTTATATTAGTTGTTGGCGTAAATGGTGTAGGTAAAACCACTACCATTGGTAAACTAGCACACAATTTTACAAAAGCAGGTAAATCTGTATTGCTCGGTGCAGCAGATACATTTAGAGCAGCGGCTGTGGAGCAATTAACCATTTGGAGTGAGCGTACAGGCGTGCCTATTGTAAAACGTGAGCAGGGTAGTGATCCTGCATCTGTAGCATATGATACAGTGGTGAGTGGGGTTTCGAGAAATGCAGATGTGATACTGATAGATACGGCAGGGCGGTTACATAACAAAGCCCATTTAATGGATGAGCTAAGTAAAATAAAAAAAGTTATTAAAAAAGTTATACCAGAAGCGCCACACGAAGTAATGCTAGTGCTCGATGGTAGTACAGGGCAAAATGCTTTGGAGCAAGCAAAACATTTTACCGCTACCACAGAAGTAACAGCCCTTGCCATTACAAAACTAGATGGTACAGCTAAAGGCGGCGTGGTAATAGCTATTGCAGATCAATTTAAAATACCAGTAAAGTTTATTGGTGTAGGGGAGAAGATGGAAGATTTATTGGTGTTTGATGGTAAGCAATTTGTAGATGGGTTGTTTTAGGGTATGAAAAATTTTGCCACAAATTGCACAAATGAATACGAATCTTTTTTATAGTATTAATAAAACTAACTCAAATATTTTATCAGCAATATTACCACACCATAAATCACTGTTGTAATAAAAAGCCCTTTACCAGTTTGGTCTTTACGTTTGTTAATGTATAAAGTAAATAATACAGCATTCATCATTAAAGAAATGGTAAGCCCTGCGGTAAGTAAACCATGCCCCGGTTGTATGTATAAAAATTGAAATACTTCTTTAAAACTTAGCATGCCAAATTTTCTATATTTAAGCAATAATAAACCTACAAGGGGCGCAACAATGCCCAATACACAACCGTATATTACATTATCTTTTTTAAACATTATTTGAAGAGTTTACTTTTTTCTAGCTGTGCTTTTAGTTTATAATTGGTAAGGTCAAACTGTACTGGTACTACGCTAACATAATTGTGTTTTAATGCCCATACATCGGTATCTTTTGATTTATCAAAATTCTTAAAAATGCCTGTGAGCCAATAATATTTTTTCTTATGTGGATCTATGCGCTCCATAAAATCTTCTTCATATTTTGCATAAGCTTGCTTGCAAAGCTTAATACCTTTTATATCTTTCATGCTGCCACCAGGTATATTTACATTTAATAAAAAATGTTTCTCCTGCTTTTTGCTCATCACCTCTTTTACAATTTTTGCTACAATTTGTTTTGCCGCACTAAGGTCGGTATCATAGCTATAATCCATCATAGAAAAACCAATACTTGGGATACCTTCTATACTTGCTTCCATGGCGGCAGACATGGTGCCACTGTACAACACATTTATAGAATGATTGGCACCATGGTTTATACCGCTCAAACAAATATCTGGCTTGCGGTGTAGCACTTTATCTACGGCTAGTTTTACACAATCTACTGGCGTGCCGCTTGTTTGCCAACTTTCTATTTCGCCAAACAGATCCATTTTGCGCATGCGCAAAGGCGACCCAATGGTGATGGCATGCCCCATACCGCTTTGTGGTTTATCTGGCGCTACTACTACCACTCTGCCAAAATCTTTTACAGCCTCCACCAATGCACGAATGCCTGGCGATGTAATATCATCATCGTTGGTAATAAGTATAATTGGTAAATCTTTTGTTGCTTTCTTAGTCATAGATTACTGTCTGTTTTTTCTTGCTGCTATAAAACTTCCTATAAAGGCCACTAGTGCAACAGCATTGCTTACTATACATGCAAGGAATAAATATTTTTTAGCACCCCAATCTTCTATTTTTAAAAAACGCATGGTGCAAATTATAAGAAGTAAAAGTGTAAGCACTACCACTACATGTGCTATTATTTTATTTTCGGTGGCTACACCTTTTTGTAGTACTAAAAATAATAAACCAAATACTGCAGGAATTAATGCTGTAACTGCACGAGTGCCCTCCGGTGTTAAAATCATAAAATATCCATATAAGCCTGCTGCTAATAATACAATTGCATTTAAAAGATTTGCTTGTGCTGCTTTCATTGTTTAATTTTTTTGTGGCAAAGATAATTGTAAAATACAATTCAAGAAACTTAAAGGGTGCATTTAAAATTGTTTCCAACTTTTATAAAGATATTTGCAACTTTACAGTAAGGTAAGAAGCTTGGCAATACTTTCTACAATTTATAAATAATCGCAGATTAAAAAATTTCTATACTTTTCTATAATTTCTATAATCAAAAAAACGCACACCAAATAGTTTTTCTGTTGCGTTTTTAAAATGTTCTTTAAAAGTTGTTTTATTGTTTTTTTCATCATAATTAAAAACCCAGTCCACCTTTGCTATGCGCTCCTGCATTACTTTTGGGTGCGTATGCGCATATTTTTGTAATGCATGTACTAGTTGATTTGTGTAGTCTTCGGGTACAACTATATTATCTTCATCATATAATCCATTGTTATAAATTTTAACTTTATAATCTTGTTTTGCTTTAATGATGTATGTGCTTTGTACCCAACCATAATGATGTATGTAAGCGTTTAGAGATTTTACTCGCAGTTTTTTATTATCTCCTTTTCTAAATCCTTGTGAATCTTTATAAGAGTAAAACGACTTGTTACTTTTTATAACCCTTACTTCGTGCCTATACCATTGTGCTTGTATGCCCACATAATCATATGAGCCAAAAAAGTGCCTGTATTTAAATAAAAGTCCATCTATCTTTTTATTGTCTTTCCATTTTAGCATGGCGGCTTTCACTTCTGCATGCCCATCTTCATGCATTACTTCATCTCCTTGTATGTATATGCACCAGTCTGCATCAGTGGGTATAGCTGTAAAAGCTTTGTCTGTTTCTGATGCTAATAATTTGCCATTTTCTTTTAAACTGAAATCCCATACTGTATCTATAATTTTTACTCTACTATCTATGCTTGCTACTAGTTCTCTCGTGCCATCTTCAGATGCGCCAACAGCCACAATTACCTCATCACACAATGGTAAAATAGATTTTATGGCTTCTACAATGGGATACTGCATTTTTACTGCATCTTTAATAAAGGAAAATCCTACTACTTTCATGTATGATGAAATTTTTAAAAAAGTATTTTAAAGTAAAACTGTTTTTTGAATAAGTTACAAATTACGAATGTTATTTTAATTCATTTAAAAGATCAACTAGGTCTAACACTTTTGTGTACATATTCAATGTGCCATCTTCATTTGTTGGCCACATTTCTTTCGGTTTATCCCAATATAATTCTACCCCATTGCCATCAGGATCGTTTAAGTACAATGCTTCCGATACACCATGGTCTGCAAATCCTGTAAATGCATAATCTGCATCTATTATTCTTTTATAAATGATGGCTAAGTCTTTTCTTGTAGGATATAGAATGGCCGTATGAAATAAACCTGCTGCATGTAACGGTGCAGGTGCTGCATCTTTGCTGTACCAAGTATTTAAACCTATGTGATGATGATAACCACCCGCAGAAATAAACGCAGCTTGATCGCCATACATAGTTGTTATTTCAAAGCCTAGCAAATCGCAATAAAATTCCATTGCTTTTTGAAGGTTGGAAACTTTTAAGTGTACATGCCCAATAAGGGTTTGAGCGGGAATTTTGTATGGCGTATTCATTTTGTAAAATTTATTTTATTTGCAAATGTAGTATTATGATTTTTACTACATGAGTAAGTGGGTGCATTTAAAAATGTCACCTCTTGCGACAATTATAAATACACCCAAGTGTGGCCTCATATTATAAATGTGAAAAATATTTCTATAAATTGTATGTAAAACCATATGTATTTATAATTTTATTTTTTAACAACCAGTAAAGTTTGTTGTGCGAGCACAAAATATTTCTAAAAATTTTACGAAATGATTTATGATTAATGAAAATGCTTCTTATCACAAAAAAATTTACTGAAATTTCCGTTTCCATCTATTGCATCATAAAAGCCCAATAAAGTTTTTCTGCCCATGATAGCCCCGATTGCAATGGAAAAGGGTGAGGCACGAAACCCTTTGTAATGAAAAGCGGGAGGCTGAAGTTCATTAAAGCTTACATTGCTCATGCTTCAAAGAAAACAGTTGGCAATTTCCAGTTGGCAATTGGCAATTGAAAAATTTCAGTTGGCAAAAAAGTAAGTTAGCAAAAAATAAAAACCCCATGCTCACACACAGGGTTAAAAAACAATTAAACAATGTATCAATTCAACAATTTACAATGCACCCACTTCCGCCATATTCGGAATATCTACTGCCTTGTACATGCCAGCATCTAATTTTTTCTTTGTTTCTTCAAACGCTTGTAAGGTAATATCTACCTCCTCAAAACTATGCGAAGCTGTAGGTATTAATCGGTAAATAATATCTCCTTTTGGTATTACAGGATATACAACGATGCTACAAAAAATACCATAATTCTCCCGCAAATCCATTACCATTTGTGTAGCTTCTGGCACGTTGCCTTTCATGTATATTGGTGTTACAGGGCTGTTGGTGTGGCCTATGTCAAATCCTTTTTCTTTCAATCCACTTTGTAGGCGCTCTACATTTGCCCATAATTTTTCTCTAAGCTCGGGCATGGTTATCGCCATTTCCATACGCTTTAGCATTCCTTCTACAATCAACAGTGGTAAGCTTTTTGCAAATATTTGTGAGCGGGTATTGTAACGCAAAAATTTAAGCACCGCTTTTGGGCCACTAATAAATGCACCAATGCTGCCCATGCTTTTTACAAATGTGCTAAAGTATAAATCTATTTCATCTTGCACGCCTTGCGCCTCATCTGCCCGTCGATGTCCCTGTCCCGCTCGCGGTAGGCGAGCCTGGCGAGGGCTTCCCGTGGAAGTGGTCTGTCTTTCAATGGATCGACGGCGAGCCCGTGACGCGT
>JANOZW010000126.1:0-12508 GCA_031429575.1 Ferruginibacter sp. | reverse complement strand
ATCTTTTGTGCTATTTATTTTTGCACCGCACAATTCCAACACTTCCATTATAGCTTTATCTGCCTGCGCTGATTGCACATCAAGCCCCGAAAGCTTTACTGAACCTGCAATAGCACCCGCCACCAATAAAAAAGATACACTACTCCAATCGCCTTCTACGGTGTATTGTATGTCTTCGTTCTCTCTATTCGTTTTTGGAGTAATGATAAATCGCTCATAATGATCATTCACAATATTAAAACCAAAATTTTTCATCACATTCAATGTAAGGTTGATGTATGGTTTGCTTTTTAAATCGATAACGGTAATCGTTACCGTTTCAGCGGCCGCTTCACCAAAGGCAAATAATAATCCTGTAAGAAATTGAGAACTTAAAGAGCCATCAATCGTAATATCTTTGGGTTGTAATGCTCCTTTTATTTGTAAGGGTAATTTCCCATTAGTAGAAATAATATCTATACCCAACTGTGGAAATATCTCATCAAAAAAATCCATTGGTCGTTTTTGCAAACTACCTTCTCCAATAATATTAATTATAGAAGATGATAATGCAGCAATGGGCGAAAACATTCTTATAGATAGACCACTTTCTCCACAATTGATGGTTTTAGTTTCCGAAACATTTTTACCCCCAAAACCGTTGGAAACAATTTCTACATAATCATTTTTAAAACCTACGGTAGCACCGAGTTGTTGTATAATATCCAAAGCAGCTTTATCATCGTTGCTTATGCCTGCATTGTGAATATGTGTAGTACCTTTATGCAAAAGCGCAGCTGCGCATGCACGTTGCATGCTGCTCTTAGATGCTGGTGCAGCAAGTGTTCCGTTTATTTCTGAAGGAGAAACAATTGTTGTCATTATAAAGTTTGAACTAACAGTGATTCAATTTGTTTAAAAGATATTTTTTGTACGATACCATCTCCAATGCTGTTTAGCAAGACAAAATTAATAGAATCTCCTGCACGTTTTTTATCTTTTTTAAGAGAAGAAAGCACTTGCTCTTTATCTATTTGCAACGATACTGGCAAGCCATATTGTTGTAATATTTGCAGCAATTTTTCTTTTGAAGCAGATTCAAAATTATTTATTTCTTCCGAAATTTTTGCAGCCATTATCATACCTATACTTACTGCATGCCCGTGTGGTAGGCTGTATAAATTTTCAACCGCATGCCCAAATGTGTGACCAAAGTTTAATAAATACCTCTCTCCAGTTTCATGCTCATCATTTACTACTACAGCCGTTTTTAATGCTACATTTTTTTCTATCAATGCGGCAATGGCTTTTTTATTCTCAAAATAAAAATCAATATTACTTGCAGCCAATTCATCAAACATAGCGGCATCTTTTATGCATGCATGCTTTATTATTTCTGCAAAACCATTTATCCATTCTGCCTTTGGAAGCGTTTCTAAAAAAGAAAAATCGTACAAAATAAATTGTGCCCGATAAGTAGTGCCCACCATATTTTTATACAGACCAACATTCACACCATTCTTTCCCCCAATAGCTGCATCTGTCATACCAAGAATGGTAGTAGGCACCAAGCCAAGTTTAATACCACGCTTGTAAATACTGGCCAAATAGCCCGCCATATCTGTAACCACGCCGCCGCCCACACCTACAAGCATAAAGGATTTATCAATATCCATTTCAAGCATTTGGCTTACAATACTATCAATGGTCGTTTGTGTTTTATTCTTTTCTGTACCATCAATTTTTATTACTGCATAATTTTTAAACTTCTGCTCATGCAAACCAAAAATAGTTTCATCTGTAAGAATAATAATTTTCTCCTTTGGATAAAAATCTATGATGCATTTAAAATCAGCATCCATTATTGTTTTTACTACTCCGCCTTCTAATGTTGTTTCTATAATTTTCAAACTAATATGTTTATAATCTGTAAAAATAAAATGTATCCTTAATCAAATTTTGCTAATAATTTCAATCCTTCATCCCATTTACCAAAACCAGCAGCAGCATTAATATGTCCTGCTTCACCAATATTTATAAATTCACTTCCCCAATTATCTGCAAAGTATTGTGCCCTCTCAAGCGTAACCCATTCATCGTTTGTACTAGCTACCACAATTGTTTTAAACAAAATTTTATCTGATGGCATTGGCGAAAAACCAGTTGTAGGAAAATTATAGCCGGGCACATCTACATCACTTGGTGCCACCAATAATGCACCCTTAATTTTTTTGCCATATCGTTTTGCCCAATGTGCTATGGTTGTACAAGCCAAGCTATGCCCAATAAGTACAACAGTATTTAAATCAAAATTTACAAGAAACGCATCTATTGTTTCTATCCAATCATTACAATTTGGGGCATCCCATTCCTGCTGATTTATCCGACTTAGATTATTACCAGTTGTTTCAAAATATGTTTGCCAATGTTCGGAGCCAGAGTTTCCTAAGCCAGGCACTATCAAATAATTCGTCATCTTACTTGTTTAAAATTGTTCCTACATCATTCATTACTTTATTTTGATGGTTTATGCTCTCCATATGTACCGCATCAAAATATTTTACCAAAAATTCTTTGCTCAATGCCAATGTATTTCCCTTAGCTATAGCCCTTTCTAAAATTTCGTTCCACCTTGCCGTTTGTAAAATGGTAAGGTTATTTTGTTTTTTGTAAATACCTACTTCATCTGCTATTTTCATTCTTCTATTAAGTAAACTGAGGAGTTCATCATCTACTTGGTCTATTCTTTCTCTTAGTAAGGTTAATTCGGTAGCATTATCACTTTCATGTTTTACACGCCACACCAAATCATTAAGCATTATTGATAAAACTTGTGGCGTTATTTGCTGCTTGGCATCGCTCCAAGCATTATCGGGGTCTATGTGAGATTCAATAATAAGTCCACCAAAATCTAGATCAATACTTTTTTGTGCCACCATTTGTAACATATGTCTATTGCCACAAATATGCGATGGGTCACAAATTAATAGCATTTCGGGAAAACGCCTTTTCATTTCTATAGGCAAATGCCACATGGGTGCATTACGATATTCGGTATTTCCGTAAGATGAAAATCCACGGTGTATCATACCAATATCTTGCATGCCTACTTTCTGCAATCTTTCCAATGCCCCACTCCATAATTCCAAATCTGGGTTTATCGGGTTTTTTACTAGCACAGGAATATCTACTCCTTTTAATGCATCGGCTACTTCTTGTACACTAAACGGATTTACGGTAGTGCGGGCGCCAATCCATAAAATATCAACGCCATGTTTTAAGGCTAGCTCTACATGTTGCGCCGTAGCTACTTCAACCGTTGTAGGCAAACCTGTTTCTTTTTTAGCAGTAGTTAACCATTCTAATCCTATTTCACCAATGCCTTCAAATAAACCAGGTTTAGTACGTGGTTTCCAAATACCTGCACGTAATACATCAATTTTATTAGTAGTTGCAAGATCCTTGGCAGTTTGCAACACTTGTGTTTCTGTTTCGGCGCTACAAGGCCCACTAATAATTAGTGGTCGTTTATTCCATATATCTATTAATTTTTCGTTCATCAACCTATTTTATATTTTTAAATATTGGTTTTAAACATATTAAAATGTTTATATGAAATTTTAATAAAGAATACTATTTTGTAACTAGCAATAGTTTTTTCTGTTGAATTACATTTTCATTTGCTTCAAAGTTAACCCCTACAATTCATAAATAGAAGTGCAAGTAATATAAAATGAAAAAAGCCATCCCGAAAAATCGGAATGGCCTTGAGAACTTTAAAAAGTAATCTATTAAGATTGAACTTAATTATTTTTTAACTTCTTCAGCAGCTTTCTTTACGTCAGTTGCAGCAGCTTTAACGTCAGTTGCAGCGCCTTTAACAGCTTCAGTAGCAGCGTTCATTTTAGAAGCAGCAGTATCAACAGCAGTTGGAGTTGCCGGAGTTTCTACTACTGGAGTTTCTACTACTGGAGTTTCAGCTTTTTTCTCTTCGCAAGAAGCGAATGCTACAGCGATAGCTGCGATTGCAAGGAATTTTTTCATTTTGTTTTTTTTTAAAGTTTAAATTATAATTCAGTTATTAATACTGAAACGAAAAAAAGGTAACCCTATTGTGAAAAAAATATTTTAAAATTATTTTTTGGGTTACTAATAGCTTTATTTTGTATTAACAAACAAGGATAATAGGTGAGTACATTAGAAAAAGACAAGCTTTTATTGGAAGGAATAGCTTCGGAAGACAGAAATGCTATTGAAGAATTGTATAAACAGCATTATAATATGGTACAAACCATGGTTATAGCCAATGCAGGTAGTAAAGACGATGCGGCAGACTTGTTTCAAGAAACGGTGATAGTTTTATTTGAAAAGGTAAAAGCAGGTAATTTTGAGCTAACATCCTTATTAAAAACCTTTATTTATTCTGTAGCAAGACGGTTGTGGCTAAAGAAATTACAACAGCAACACCGATATACCTCTCAGCCTGATGGGTTGGAAGAAATAATACCAGTGGAAGATGAAATAGAACAACATTTAAAAATTCAGAATGATTTTGTGATAATGGAAAGTGCCATGAATAAAATTGGAGAACCTTGTAAAAGTTTATTACAAGCTTATTATCTCCAAAAAAAGCACATGAACGTTATTGCACAAGAATTTGGATACACCAATGCAGATAATGCAAAAACACAGAAATACAAATGTCTTGTGCGCTTAAAGAAACTCTTTTTTGCACAATATAAAAATACAGACTGATGGAAGATACTTTATTAATGGACGCTGCTGAACGCTTTGCAAAAGGCGAAATGAGTGCCGAAGAAAAAATTTATTTTGAAGATTTAAGAAAAAACAATCCAGAGTTGGATCAAGCTGTGGTGGAGCAATTGTTCTTTTTAAATCAATTAGATAATTATAGCAGCACAAAAAATTTCAAATCTATTTTGGGAGAAGTAGAAAACAAATTGGTGGCAGAAAAATTCTTATCTCGTACTACTCCACAAACACAAGGCAAACTTGTACAGCTTTGGCATAGATATAAAAAAGATATTGCTGTAGCTGCTTCTATTGCTGGTATTGTTTCCTTATTTGTTGGTACAATAGTTTCTACTGTAAATAAAAATGATCCTAAATTAGATTTACTTGTACAAAAAATAAATGCACAAGCTGTAAAAACAAAAAATATTGAGACAGCTTTAAAAGACATGCCCGTTAATGGGTCAGCGCCAATTAAAGAAAAACTTGATGCACGTTTTAGAGCTACTGGTTTTATGATAGATGCTACAAACAATTATATTGTTACCAATGCGCACGTTGTAAAACAAGCAGCCAACCACCTTATTGTAGAAAATAATAAAGGAGTAGAGTTTGAAGCAACAGCTGTATATGTAAATATTGACCAAGATTTGGCCATCATTAAAATAACAGATTCTAGTTTTAAACACTTACCACTATTACCTTACAGCATTAGAAAATCTGGCGCAAACTTAGGCGAAGCTATTTTTATGATGGGCTATCCTAAAGCTGAAATTGTATATGGTGAAGGTTATGTAAGTGCAAGAAATGGTTATAAAATGGATACTACTTATTGTCAAATTAGCACTTCGGCAAATGAAGGCAATAGCGGCTCTCCAGTCATTACTAAAAATGGAGATTTAATTGGCGTGATAGCTAGCAAAGAAACAGACGCTACGGGTGTAGTGTTTGCTATAAAATCTGCTAATATTTATAGAGCTATAAGCGAAGCAAGAAAACAAAAAGACGATGTGAAAATAAAAATAACATCTGTACCGTCGCTTAGAGGATTAGATAGAGAAACACAAATAAAGAAAATGGAAGGATATGTTTTTATGATCAAAGGAAACTAAAAACTAACACTCAATAAAAAAGCCGCTCAGAAATGTAGCGGCTTTTTTGTTGAAAACATTTTTATGAATTAATAACTTATAGCACATTCAAAATTAGAAAGCCCTGCTCTGAGTATATCTGCTGCAGCATTGCTTATTCTTATTTGTAAATTATTATTTTGCTTAAGATCAGGCATTACATCCAGCACTTTAGCATATACAAATTTACCATTGGCTTTATTGGTAATTTTTACAATGGTACCTTGAGAAGCTGCATTGTGTAAACAATAATATTTTCCATCTTCCCAGCCACTCGTACTTTTAAATACGCCAGCTGTTCCACTTGCTTCACTTCCACCATTGCTATACAAAGATTTGAAAATACCTCCTTTAAAATCTTTGGCATCGGCATCTTCAGAAATTGACTCTTCTTCAACCTTGGTAACGATTGGGTCTTTTTTTATTGGTACTACTTTTTCCACTATTACTGGCTTTGCAACTTCCTTTACAACAGCTACAGGTTTTGCCACTTCTTTTACAGGAGCTTTAACTGTTTCTTTTACCGCAGGCTTGGGTTCTACTTCTTTTTTTATAACCACTTTTTCTTTTACTACAGGTTCACTTTTTACAGCAGGCATAGAAACAGCATTCTGTGATAGTGAAGACAAATCTTTTTTTACTTTCAAATATCCAACAATTAATCCTTGACCAGGACTTACCGCATCATCTTGCAAATTGTTCCACGCCTTTAAAGATGCAACTGATACCTTATTAAAACGGGTACTAAGTTGATACAATGTTTCTTTTGACTCTACTTTGTGGTAAACAGGTACAGCAGCTTCGCCAGCAGCAACGGTATTGCTTTGTATAAAATTTTCTGCCTTTAACGGAATTTTTAAATTTTGTCCAATGCTGAAACCTTTCTCCAGTGCAATATTATTAAAAGGTGCAATTTCTTTTGGACTAATATTATACAAACGTCCTATGCTGTAAAAATTCTCTTTGGCAGCAGCAGTATGGTTTAAGTAAAGATTACCAGCTGAGCCGAGTGCCAATAAAGAGCCTTCTTGCGCCTTTGCAAATAACGGAAAGGCTAGTAAGATGAATATTATTTTTTTCATTGTTTAAATTTTTTATTTCAGTTTATATACCAATAACATAAATAAATGATATAATAAGGGGATGGTTATGGTTGCAAAGATGCGAAATTAAAGGGATTTAAAGAGTAGAATATTGTATTTATTGTTTTTGTAAAGTATAGGTCAATATTATTTGTACCCTCCTATTTTTGGCTCTACCTATTGCCGTATTGTTATCAGCAATAGCAAAATCAGCAGCCTTGCCTAATGCAAAAATATTAGCTTTTAAATGAGGTGCTTTTAGTACAAAATAATTAAGCACAGCTTCTGCCCTATTTTTTGACAGCATTATGTTTCGTTCATTAGACCCAGTATTGTCTGTATGCCCTTCAATGTCTATTTTGGCAATATTTCTCTCTTTACATTTTAAAAGCAAATCATCTATTAATTTTTTAAACGCTGGTTTTAAAATAGCTTTATCGGTTTCAAAAAATACGGAAGGCACTGTTATAGTATCAATAATAAATTCTGGTGCATCGGGTTCTTCTTCTACTTCGGTTCTTTCTGTATGCCGTAAGTGTTGTGCATATATTTTTTCTACATTTTTTTCATAATTACTACACATTTTTTCTGGCACTTGTGGGGAGAAGGAAATGTTGTCTATAAAATAAAATACATCTCCTGCTTTATTCATTCTAGAAAAACCTTTAAAATCAAAAGGCGTTTTACTTAGGTTACCAATGAGGCAAAACCGTTCATCGCCTTTGGCAGTGTACATTTTTTCTACATAGCTCCATCCGTTTATACCTGTTACAATATCTTCTTCGAATATATGAATACTTGGTTGCACAGAATCTGCAAAAAAGTTATTGGATAAAAATTCTTTTTTGCGAAAGTAAAAATCTATACCATAAAAAATTTTTACGCCTGCATGTAAGTAAAAAATAAGTTTATAATTTTTGCCTTTTTGCAAAGGGCAGCAAAGCATACTATAAACAAATGCATGTTTAGCAATTTTTGTATTGATGTTACCTACTGGTACAATCAGTAAATCTCTTCCACTTAATGGTGGTGGAACTGTTTTAAGATTTATAAGCGGTGTAGCAGCAGGTTGTATATAAAACCATGCAGCGGCAGAGCAAAGTTGTTGGTACTCTATACACAAATTATATTCTTCAAAATCGGGATTGGCAAAATAGTTTTGTGCACCAGAAACGGTTTGAAGAATACAAAAGCAGCAAGTAATAACAATTCTTTTAATAAAAGATGAATATTGAAATATTGTTGAATGGAGCGTCGCCAATACAGTTGCTTGATGCTTTTCAGCTTGTTAACAAAAAATAATTATGTATAATTTTTACGGATACCAACTTTTTAAAAGTTGGTATCCGTAAAAATTTAGCTCGCCTTCACCTCTGCACACAAATCTTGCAATACTTTTTTAGCATCACCAAAAAGCATAGAGGTTTTTGGTTGGAAGAACAACGCATTTTCAATACCTGCATATCCAGGCTTCATACTACGTTTGTTTACAATTACGTTTTTTGCTTGCTCTACTTCCAAAATTGGCATACCATAAATTGGCGATGCAGGATCATTTTTCGCAGCAGGATTTACCACATCGTTAGCACCTAAAATCAACACTACATCTGTCGTTTTAAAATTACCATTTGCATCTTCCATTTCTTCTAATTTTTCGTACGCTACATCTGCTTCTGCTAGCAATACATTCATGTGCCCAGGCATACGGCCAGCTACAGGATGTATGGCGTAAGAAACTTCTACTCCTTTTTCTGCCAATATTTTTTCTAACTCATGGCAGGTATGTTGTGCTTGTGCAACGGCTAGTCCGTAACCAGGTACAATCACCACTTTTTTTGCATAACTCATTAACATAGCTGCATCACTTATCGTTACTTCTTTATATGCACCGCCTGCATCCGCAGATGATGAAGCAGCGTTGCTTCCACCCCAGTTGCCAATGATTACATTTAATAAAGAACGGTTCATCGCTTTACACATCAATACCGTAAGCAATGTGCCAGCTGCTCCAACTAAAATACCGCCAGTAAGCATGGCTTTGTTATCGTATAAAAAACCACCACAAGCCGCAGCTACACCCGTGAGAGAATTTAGCAAAGATATAACCACGGGCATATCTGCACCACCAATGGGTAGCACAAAAAATATACCATACAAAATGGCTAATCCAAATGTAATGTAGAAATATAAATGTGCATTTTCTGCTGGCGCAAAATAAGTAAGTACAGCGCCAACTAAAATAATCAAAAACAATAAGGCATTAAAAATATGTTGTCCTTTAAAACTAATATCTTTTTGCCTGCCACTCAATTTTAAATAAGCAATAATACTTCCTGCAAAAGAAATACTACCAATTACTAATCCAAAAACGATGGCGATGTAATGCCCTAATTCAATTTCGCTTCCATTTATTTTATTAAATTCAATTAAGGAAATCAACATAGCACAAGCACCTCCCATACCATTGAAAAGGCTTACCATTTCAGGCATCTGCGTCATTTTTACTTTTCGTGAACTTACTGCGCCAAGGACTCCTCCAACAACTAATGCTGCAAACATCCAAACTAAATTACCAAGTCTATGTCCATCTGCTGTTTCGTATAAAAAGATGGTTCCAAAAATAGCTAACGCCATTCCGCCAGCTGCAATAAGGTTTCCTTTACGTGCCGTTTCAGGATGAGATAACATTTTTAAACCTACAATAAAAGTTACTGAGGCAATGAGGTAGATGATGGTGAGGATTGAAAACATAATTTGATAATTTGCTGATATGCTAATGTGCTAATTTTTTAAATTCGGATTTCTTTTATATTTCGCTAGTTGCCTTTTGCAAACTGTTAATTGCAAACTGCATCTTGTTAACTGCTCTTTGCTAATTGCCAACTGCTTTCTGCCAACTGCTTTATGCTTTTTTCTTTTTAAACATTTCCAACATTCTGTCTGTTACAACAAACCCGCCTACCACATTTAATGTACCGAGTACCACAGCTAAAAAACCTAGAATTAAAGCTACATAATTATCTGATGCAGCTTCGCCCATTACAATTAAAGCGCCAATAATAACTACACCGTGTATAGCATTTGCACCGCTCATCAATGGTGTATGTAGTACACTTGGTACTCGTCCTATTACTTCTATTCCAAGAAATATCATAAGGATTACCATGTAGATGATTTGCTGGTGGTTGGTGAAGAAGTCGAGCATTGTTAAATTGTTTTGTTGTTTAATTGTTATAGTTTAATTATGGCGAATTTGCCATAATTGGTTTTAATTCTATCGAATTTGATGGAATTAAATGGTTGAATAATTTTGATGTCAGCCTGAGCTTGTCGAAGGCGGGTGTGGTTTGTAACAGAGGCTTAAATTCTGAATAGCCCCGGCTTCGACAAGCTCAGTCTGATAATTTTTTCATTAAAGTATTTTAGCTTAGAACTCCTAGTACTCTCTCATTCGTTATTACACCGCTGTGAGTGATGCAAGTCCCTTTCACCAAATCATCTTCAAAATTTAAATTAATTTCTCCTTCTTTTGTAATAATAAGTTGCAAAAAATTTAAAATATTTTTTCCATACAATTTACTGGCATCGCTTGGCATGTCCGCAGCTAGTGAAGAATTGCCCACGATACTGACACCATTTAAATGTACTGTTTCATTATTCTTTGTATGAGATGTATTGCCACCTGTAGAAGCAGCTAGGTCAATAATGACAGAACCACTTTTCATACTATGCAACATTTCTTCGGTAATTAGTATCGGTGCTTTTTTGCCAGGTATAGCGGCGGTTGTAATAATGATATCACTTTTGGCAACACTTTCTGCAATGCGTGCTTTTTGCCTAGCCATAAATTCTTCGGTTTGCTCTACGGCGTAACCTCCGGCCTTTGCTGCATCTGCGGCTCCTTCTACCTCTACAAACTTTGCTCCAAGGCTCATCACTTCTTCTTTTACTTGTGGTCTTGTATCAAAAACTTCTACTACAGCTCCCAATCTTTTTGCAGTAGCTATGGCTTGCAAGCCTGCTACACCTGCACCTAGTATCAACATCTTCGCAGGTGGAATACTACCTGCCGCTGTCATAAACATGGGGAAATATTTTGGATACATATTAGCTGCTAACAATACAGCTTTGTATCCTGCAATATTTGCTTGGCTGCTGAGCACATCCATACTTTGTGCACGTGTAGTGCGAGGCAGCATATCTATACTAAAAATGGTAAAGTTTTTTTCTGCTAAGATTTTTATTTGCGTAGCATTAAACAATGGCTGATAAAAACCAAATAAAATTTTTGCTTTGCAATTGGCAATATCACTATCTGACAATGCATGAATAGATAAAATTAAATCGGCTTGTTGCAATACATCATTTCTGCTAGTGCAAGTTGCACCTGCTGTTGTGTATTGCTCATTAGATGCAAAAGCATTTTCGCCTGCACCGTTTTCAATAACAACATTTACTTGTTGCTTTTTTAAAGCAACAATATGCTCGGGTAAAAGGGAAACTCGGGTTTCGCCATTAGGTTCTTTTAAAACGCCAATAATCATAAGTATATTTATTGCTACAAGATAAGGAAAAATAGACAAAAGATTGTTAGATTTCAGACACAAGATTTTAGAACTCGTATTTCGAATATAACGAAACAATCTTGTGTCTAATATCTCAAATCTAAAATCTAACCGAAAAATGCTGCTTTACTTTAAAATCTTTTTTTAGGAAAACGATGCCGATAAAAAACAAATCAATGCTAAGCGTAACGGCTTTATGTGTTTTTATTTCCTCCCAAGCTTCTTCCATTTCGTTGCTCCAATGTATATCGTCAAAAACTACGATGGTTTCTTCCGTTGAGTTTGATAATATTTGTTGGAAATATTGTATTGTTGGAATTTTTCTATGGTTACCATCTAAAAAAGCAAAATCGATTGTGCAAGTATTTTCTAAAAAAGGAGATAATACTTTTTCAAAATCGCCTTGAATAATATTTACATTTTTTATTTGCAAAGCTTTAAAACTTTGTTGAGCAATGTTAGCTATGCTTTGGGAACCTTCTATACTTGTAACAGCAGGATTGTTTTTTGCAGCAGCAATGTAAGAAGTAGTAATGCCAAAAGAAGTACCCAACTCTAATACATTTTTTTTATTGTAGAATTGAATCATTCTAAATAACAACTGACTGTACTTTTTTGGTTTTAGAGATGATGCTGCAATATCTTTTACTACCCGTTCTTTTGTTTTTATAACGGTTGATCCTGCCCCAAAATCTTCAACTTCAATTATGGTTTTATCGTTTAGTAAAACTTGTCTTTGCTTTTCTATAGTTGAATAAACCTCGTATTTCTTTTTATCGTTTAAAATAAATTTTATAAACTCAAGGTACGTTTTTTGAGAAACAATTGAACGTTGAAAAAGCTCTTTCCGAAATCGGTAGCCTATTCGTAGATCCTACACTTAGAAATAAAGTCGCTATCGGAAATCCAGAAAATATTTCAGAACAATTTTTGTGCCACTTTACTGGAGACTGGTGGAATCAAGAAAGTACAAGAGTACAAATAAAACCTGTACTTATTT
>JANOZW010000125.1:0-7377 GCA_031429575.1 Ferruginibacter sp. | reverse complement strand
CAAGCATACAAAAAAGTCCTTTGTTTGTACTTCCCCAAATATTTCCATCATCATCGGCTAATAATCCATACACAACATTATCTGGCAAACCATCTTTTACGGTAAGGTGCGAAAAATTTCCAGTAGATTTTTCAAGTCTATTCAACCCGCCTCCTTTGGTACCTATCCATAAATAATTGGTATTGGATGGATCATTTAAAAAACAAGAAACATGTTTATAGTTAAGCGAATTGGGGTTATTGTTATTGTAATACCATTTCACTTGTGTTGTTGTGTTTTTTTCGTCGGCTAACATTACTCTTGCAAAACCATCTAAAGTACCAATCCAATATGCACCATCCTTATCATCATACAATGTTGTAGATATTGCATCTTCTGATAATGGTTTAGCGGTATTGGTATTAATATTAACGGAAGTTATTTTTTCGGTAGCTGTATGTAGTAACATAAATAAGCCGCCTAATTCAGCATGCCAAATTTGTCCTTTACTATCTTCCATCATGGGCTGTCTAGAGCCCATTCCACTGTAATTTTTGATGCTTGGATAAGCTGTTAATTGTTTGGTTGTAGGGTTGTATTTAAAAAACCCTTTATCCTCACTGCTCAACCAATAGTCGCCTGATTTTGAAATAATAAAATTATCTATATGTGTTACCTGCGGTATGTTTGCAAAAGCAGGCTCCTCAACTATTTTATTTTTACTCCGCTTCCACCTGTCACCAACATCTCCTAAAAAAATATCATCTACTGTATTTGGTATGATATTGTAAATACTGTATCCTGAAACTTGGGAATCAAATTTTTCATTATCTACATTATACTTTCTTAATCCATACCCTACAGTACCGCACCATATTAAACCAGATTTGTCAAATATAAATGGGTAGATAAATTTTTTTTCTGGTAGTTTTAATCCCCATTGAATCGTTTTGTTTGCCCCCCAATTACTCACATCATAAAACGATGTTTCTCTGTGGTGTTTGTCCCAGAGTTTATTATTGGGTCTGAAAATAATATTGCCTTCCGGTTTCTTGCTTGTGTCAAACAAAGCTGTTACGTCTTTTCCATCATACAAGTAAAGGTCGCCGTTAATTAAAATATCTTCTCCATTAGCTAAATATCCGTTGTTTAATAATTGAGCATTTGGTAACAATTCAAAACTATTTTTTCCCGCATCGTATCTATATACAGCACCATCCATGCCACCAATCCAAGTGTTTTTATTTTTATCATTGCCCATGCCATACACTTTGGTATTATTGGGTAATGATATTTTACGGATTATTGGTATTACATTTTTATCTAAAAAATTAGTTGCAAGTGTTATGATGTTTATGTTCCCATCATCGGTAGCTATTAACATTCTACCATCGGGCAGTTCTTCCATCAATTTTATGATGTTATTCGAAAGCCCATTTGCATTTTCATTACTATGCATTATTCTTAAAAAATTACCGCTTTTTTTATCATACACATTTATACCTTCATTTTCTGTACCCACCCATATTCGCCCTTTGCTATCTTCAAAGAGTTTATTAATACTATTGCTGCTTAAAGTTTTAGTATTGTAGGGGTCGTTGGTAAATACTTTAAAATTATAGCCATCGTATCTGTTTAGCCCATCTTTTGTGCCTACCCATATAAAGCCCTCTTTATCTTGCAAAATATCGTACACCATACCTTGAGAAAGTCCTTGTGTAGCAGTAACAGTCTCGTATCCAAGTGGCGTTTGCGCACATACATTCATACATGCACATATAAGCGCAAAGCATACAAAAGTTTTAATGGTAGCAAAAGGCTTCATCATTTTACAATAAAGTTTTTTCTTGTTTTTGTATTAATGGTTGGTGTCCCCACCAACCATTAAAAATAATTATTGGCTTTCGGTGGGTGAGGACACCCACCGATAAAAAAACGACAAAGTTCAATTTCTTTTGATATTACTTATAAAATAAACCTACTCGCTTGCAAATGGGGGTGCAATCGTACAAGACAAATCTTGTCTTCAAAGGGAAGGAAGGAAAATGCAAAGTGCGTAAAAAATTGTCACAAAAATAGCTTTTATATTATAAATATTTTTAAAATGACGAATTTGTCCTACTCCTGCACAGTTTGTCCTATAATTTGGTGAAAATGTACGAATTAATGGCGAATATGTATATAATAAAATTTGTATTTGACAAGATATTTGCATTATCATTTGTGGCGAGCTATAGTTTTACGGGGGTGATATTTATAGCTGCCGCAAGTGATTATTAATCATAAAAAAATAATCCATATTAGTTTGCTCTTAGAGCAACACTTTTAAAAATATCATTAAATACCCTTTGATGACCAATCTGTCTCTAAACATAACACTCCCCCAACATTATTGAAATAGTGCCCCCAACACTATAAAATTACTGCTCCCCATTTTTAGGAAAATCGACAAAAGGTTTTGTGTTAACTATTTATTTAAAAAATTATTACCATGTATCATTTTACCATGCTTCAGAGCATTTCAAAAAAAGGGTCGTTTGCATTATTAACTTTTAAAAGAAGAATTGCTTACGCAGCTTTTTTTCTTTTTACTGCTTTGCTAAGTTTTACTACACAAAGAGTATCTGCACAAACGGCAGGCGATTATAGAAGTATTATAAATGGAGGTTTGCCCGCAACTGTTTTTTGGGGCGATGCTAGCACATGGGAAAGATATGATGGTGTTGCATGGGTTGCAGCTGTAGTTGCACCCGATTTTAATGATGGGGTAATTACTGTAAGAAGCCCCACTTATGTAAGAATAAATGGTGACTTAACGATAGACCAGACGATTATAGAAAATGGAGCTACTATACAACCGAATAGTGCTGGTGCTACGCTTACTATAAATAATGGAGTGGGTACAGATTTGGAACTGAATAGTTTTGCTGCAACTGTGTGGGCTAATAATCATTTATTGAATGTAACTAGTGGGGCATTAATTGATGGTATTAATTCCAATATGCAATACAGGGGTTTAACCCTTATTAATAATGGTACCATTAATGCCACGTTTAACCCTAGGCCCGATGTGGCTTCTACAACCATAAGTGGCGTAGGAACTATTTATATATTGAAAACAGCCAATAACGGAAATTGTTTTTTAGCAGGCAACCAAACTATTACAAATGCATTACAATTTGATTTTGGAAATTTAATAACAGGCGCAAATAAAGTTATACTTACAAGCAATGCCATAGTACAAAACCTTACCCTATCAAATTATTATGTAATTGGCAACTTGGAAATGCAGTTTGCAATAGGCAATATTACTAAGAATTTTTTAGTGGGTGATGCTGGCGGTTATGCTCCAGTTACGCTAACATTAACCGGGGCTTCTACTACTGGAAGTGTAACTGTTTCTACTACCAATACCGACCATCCAAATTTAAGTGCATCTAATTTTATTGCTAACAAAACCGTAAACCGTTTTTGGAGTGTAGTAAATAATGGTATGGTATTTACGAATGCATCCACAACTTTTACATGGCCAGGTGCTGATGCAGATGCAGGTACAACGCCTGCAAACTTTAAAGTAGGTAAATTTAATGGCGGTAGTTGGACGTATCCTGTTACTACTTTTCAAAATTCAACTAGTGTGAGTGCTACACCTATTGCAGGCTTGGGCGATTTTCAAGTGGGAGAAGTTGTATGTACTGTAACCATTCCTGATGCTGCATTTAAAACGGCGCTGCTAGCCAATGCTGCTATTAATACAAATGCTGATGGAGAAATACAATGTACGGAGGCGGCGGCTTTTAATGGTGCTATTAATGTTAGTGGGTTAGGCATTGCTAATTTAACTGGCATTGAGGCTTTCCCATTGATTACTTCTTTAAATTGCTCCAACAATAATTTGACAAGTCTGAATATATCTGCAAATACAAGTTTAGTATCCATTGATTTTTCTTCAAACAACATCAACAACCTAAACTTTACACCCAATGCAAATATTACTAGTTTACAGATTTTTAATAACCAACTCTCAGGCACTTTAAACCTTTCCGCTTGTACCAATTTAGTAAATGTAAATTTTGGTAACAACCAAATTTCTAGTGTGCTGTTACCAGCAACAAATACCTTGGGTATAATTAATTGCCCTAACAACTTACTTACTGCAATAAATGTAACGGCTAACCCTAGCTTAACAAATTTAACATGCACAAACAATAATATAACAAGTTTAGATTTAAGTCAGAATCCCAATCTGAATAATCTTTTTTGTAATATTAATCAACTTACAAGTTTAAATATTCAAAATGGTAACAACACAAATCTTGGAGCTTTTAGTACATTAAGTAATCCATTATTAACTTGTATAAAGGTGGATAATGTAGCTTACATGAATACCAACTGGGCTGCTGCTAAAGATGCAACGGCAACTTACAGCATTACTTGCCCTTTAAATGCACCTGCAGCTGCACTAAATTTT
This sequence comes from Ferruginibacter sp., assembly GCA_031429575.1. Lineage (GTDB taxonomy): Bacteria > Bacteroidota > Bacteroidia > Chitinophagales > Chitinophagaceae > Ferruginibacter. The sequence continues at coordinate 2,927 of JANOZW010000125.1, read as the reverse complement.
GATGGTGTTGATGATAGGGCCGTGGTTACCACTTCAAATGTTAATCTTGCTAACAGGTCGTTTTCGGTAGAAATGTGGCTAAAGCGTAACTCAACCACTACTTATGACATTGCGTTTGGGCAGGGAGATCCGGGAAATCCTGCAAACAATACGGCACTGCATATTGGCTTTACTTCAGGCAATGATTTTATATTTAATTTTTATAATGATGACTTGTATGTGCCGGATGTAAATGATGGCAACTGGCACCATTGGGCATGTACCTATGATTTTGTAACCAAAGCTAAAAAAGTGTATAAAGATGGCGTTTTAGTTGGCCAAAATACAGCTACAATTGGTTTTATTGGTTATGGCGGTGATGATAATTTGTATATTGGCGACGCATCGTATGGTGTTACATTCCCCGGAAACGCATTTGATGGCAGTATGGATGAGCTGAGGGTTTGGAATACAGCTAGAACCCAAACACAAATTCAGGCAGGATTGAACTGCGAAATTCAAGCCAGGCCTGGTTTACTTGCAGCCTATCATTTTAACCAAGGCATAAGTGCAGTTAACAATTTTTCAGAAACAACTTTGATAGATGCTGGCGGAAATGGAAATACGGGTACACTAAATAATTTTGCATTAGCGGGCCCAACATCTAACTGGGTAGCGCCCGGTGGAGTAGTTACAGGAACGATTTGTTGTAATGTAACGTTGACTACATCAGCAGCTGATACTTTGATTGTATGTGTAGAAAGCGGGCAATTAACTGGCAGCGTAACATTGATAGCAACAGGTGGTACCACTCCTTACATTTATGGTGGAAGTGCTACAACAAATCTTGCTCCTGGTATTTATAATTATACCGTTACAGATGCTAATGGTTGTACAGCTTCTACTGCATTAAGAGTAATTCGTACCAATTGTATTATTCCATATTACGAACCACCAACAAACGATACTACCGCAAACTTAATAGGTGCTGAACTTACGCAGTTGTTTAATTTTCCCAATTCATTGGTGGATACAACCGCAACCAATAATGTTTTTCTTATTAGAGATTCTAGCAACCAAGTATTGATAGAAGTAATAGCAACTACAGGAAATTATCTAGCTTTAAAAGCCTTATTACAAACACCTGCTTATGGCATGAATAGCTTGGTGGACAATGGAGACTCTTCCATTATCATCACGGGATTTTTCCCAATTGCTAATTTACCATTACTAAATGCGCTACCACAATTTATAAGATATGTACGTCCATATTTTACGCCCATTACATCAGCATTTACAGGGCTTACCGTTACACAAGGGGATAAAGCTATGCGAAGCGACAAAGCAAAAGAAGCTTGGAAAATTTCTGGAAAAGGAATTAAAATTGGTGTAATGAGCGATAGTTATAATACCAAATTTGGTAACCCTGCACAATTGGATGTAATTAATGGAGACTTACCAGGTACTGGAAATCCTGTTCATACCATTCCTGTAAAAGTAGCTGAAGAATATGCTTACGGAAGAGCAACAGACGAAGGCCGAGCCATGCTACAAATTGTACACGATGTAGCGCCAGATGCTGCTTTGTATTTTAGAACTGGTTTTAATAGTGCAGATGATTTTGCAGAAGGTATAAAAGCATTGAGAGACTCTGGTTGCAATGTAATTGTAGATGATATTACTTATATAACAGAACCATTTTTTAATGATGGTGTTATTGCAAAAGCGGTAGATAACGTTACGGCAAGTGGGGTAAGTTATTTCACCTCTGCGGGTAACTTTGGCACAAAATCATACGAAGGTATTTTTGCCCCTATTGCAGCACCGGCAGGCTATGTAGGAATGGCGCATGATTTTGGCAGCGATAATTATTATCAAGATATTGCACTTACAAAAGGTACATATACCATTACACTTCAATGGGACGATAAATTTTATTCTGACAAAGATGCCCTAGGTGCATTAAACGATTTAGATATTTATTTAGTAGATAAATTTGGCAGTAGAAAATTTGGTTTTAACAGAAATAATTTAAGTGGCGATCCGTTTGAAGTTTGCCCATTTGTAGTATTGGCAGATGTAGAGGCAAAAATTATTGTAACTAGAAAAGGTGGTAGCCGAAATGTACGTTTTAAATAGGTTATTTATAGAGGAGAAGGTACCATTACCAGCAACACACAAGGTACAGGCACTGTACTTGGGCAAGCAAACGCAGCAGGCGCAATTACAGTAGGCGCAGTACTTTACAGCAATACGCCTGAGTTTGGCAATGCCCCAACGGTAGCATCATTTTCATCAAGAGGTGGTACATTAATAAATGGTGTAAACAGATTTAAGCCAGATATTACTGCACCAAATGGCGTGAACACTACCGTAAATTTTGGCGGCGTAAATATAGATAACGATCCATTTCCTAATTTCTTTGGTACATCTGCCGCTGCGCCACACGCCGCTGCTGTAGCCGCTTTGCTTATGGAAGCAAAGAAAAAATATTTTAACAATGTATCCTTTACCGGTGCGCAAATGAAAACATTGTTGCAAACCAGTGCCATCGATATGGATACACCAGGCTATGATGTAAACTCAGGTTATGGTTTTGTGCAGGCAGATGCTGCGTTAAAAACATTCTCTACTTCTTTCCCTATGGTAGATAGTATGCGCCTGCAAGATTCTGCTTATACAGCAGGAGTAAATCCTGTAACTATTGTAATGAAAGGTGAGTATTTTAGCAGCAATGCAAAAGTTATTTTCCGCTACGATACAATTCCAACAGTAGTTACAAGTAATGGTAAACAACTCACCGCAAGTATTCCAACCTTTATGGGTAACCCACCTTTGGTAATTTATAACCCAGGTATTACTACTAATAATTTAGATGGTGGCAAAAGTGATTCGTTGTACTTTTTTGGAACTACGCCAGCCAATGTAATGGTAACAGTAAATAGCAC
>JANOZW010000124.1:0-7370 GCA_031429575.1 Ferruginibacter sp. | reverse complement strand
TATTGTATGATTAGCATTTACAGTAATCGTACCTGTAGCAGTGGCAGCAACGCAAGCATTACCTATAGTAGTAACCGTATAAGGAAAACTTCCTGATGCTGTTGGGGTACCACTAATCGTAAATGTTGTACCACTTATGTTACCTACCATGCCTACAGGTAAACCTGTAACACCTGCTCCTGTGGCACCAGCACCTATTGTGTAAACTATATTCGTACCCAAAGCTGTATTGATACAAAGAGACGGCGTGCTTGAACCACTCGTTAAACTTATTGTATGATTTGGATTCACTGTCATTGTAATTCCAGTAGCTGCAGCAGGAGAACCTGTTAAACATGGCGTAGCATTACTTATCATTTCCACTGTTACCACATCAGAATTTACCAATGCAGCATTATTATATGTTGCAAGCCCTGCTCCAACGTTTGCTCCATTCAATTTCCATTGATATATTGGGGCTGCTCCACCGTTTGTTGGTGTAGCTGTAAATGTTACATTCGTACCTGTACATATTGCACCTGCTGGTACGACTGCGATATTTACGGATGCCGGTAGTAAAGGATTTACTGTTTCTGTTATTATATTTGAAGTTAATGTTAATGAGCCTGCACATACCAAAGGATCATTAGATGTCATTACAACAGACACGGCATCTCCATTTACTAATGTATTTGAAGCAAATGTGGCACTATTAGTACCTACAAGCGTAGCTCCTATATACCACTGATAAGATGGCGCAGCTCCCCCATTTGTAGGTGTGGCCGTAAATGTAACATTTGTACCAGTACATATTGCTCCAGCAGGCGCAGCTGCAATACTTGCACTTGGCAATGTTGCAGGGTTACATACAACTGAAAATGTTGCATTGTAATTTGCACCGCCATTTGTTATAAAATGTGTACCATTTCCGCAACCATCAAAATCTGCTTGGGTATAAACTTGCAAAGTGTAATTACCTAAAGGCAAAGCAGAAATTAATTCTGTAGTGTTGCCCGCTTGTTCCCATTGTTGATCTCCAGCCCCTCCAATATTAAAAGCAAATGGTTCCGTAACGCCTGTAAATGCTCCAGATGGTGATCCTGTTAGAAAAACACGATACCAAATACTACTATTTAAAATATTACACCCACCATTTTTATAGGTTTTGTTTTGTCCACCTCTAAAAACAAGTGTATTTGTACCTTTTATAAAAGTTCCAAGATTAGCACCCTCAAAATCAGGATTACCGGTAGTGGGTTGCAAATCGTAATATGCATTTGCCCCTCCATTTATACTTATTATTGCATAGGATTCAAAAATACCACTCGTTTGGCCAATAGAACTTTTGGCAATTACACACAACAATAAAACAAATACCACGTAAATTTTACGCATAACTAAATAATTTTTGTAAATAAAATATTAAATGAAACTACAACCTGCGAGGGTTTTGCAGTACACGCTGTGGCTTAAAGAAGGATAAAAACTGTGTAGTTAGTTCGGATTAATGTTTCGCCATTAATGGCAAACAGAAAGTGAAAATAGGAAAATAAAATTGATAAAGCTTAATAATACAAGGTTCTATAACAAATTGTGCATAAAAAAGAAGGTGGGTATTTTAACTATTTTACATGTGTTTTATTTGTGCTTTATATAAATTTAAAATTCAGCAATATTGAAAAAATAAAAAAATGAAAATGAAAAGTAAATGAAAATATTTTTAAAAATGTTTATTACAGGCTTAAAATAAAAGCCGCCTCATTTTCAGAAAGCGGCTAACAACTATATTTAGAAAATTATTTTACTAAAAAAACTTATCGTTGTTTTATTGCCTGCTTCATTCATTAGGGTAGCTTGGTAATTTCCTCTAGCAATTGTACCTACTTTTATCAAACGGAATGTGTTGCTATTTTGTACCTGTATGGTTTCAGTTTGTATTAATTGCCCTTTTGCGTTGGTTATTTGTACGCTGTAGTTACCCTTTGGTTGGTTATTAAAATGTAGGTTTACATTACCGTCTATTACTGGGTTAGGATAAATAGATATTTTTGATTCTCCTATTTGTGTTACTTCATTTACCGCACCAACCATGGCTATGGCTGTATATTTAGTTGTGCCGTTTGTGTTGTTGGCTTTTACCCTATACCAATTATCGGCTTTACTTGCTGTAGCATCTTGCTTGCTGTATGTTGGATTATTACCATTATTTGCAGTGGGTGTTTGAGTGGCAATGCTTGTGAAGTTTATACCATCGTTGCTTTGTTCGATTGTATAGTTTGTTACGTTTCTTTCGGTGGCTGTACCCCATTGTACTGTTACTGTTTTATCAGCATTTCTTATAGCGGATATGGTAGTAAAGCTTGTTGTTGGGGCTTGCTTAAACACAATCATAAACCGATCTGCTACCTTACTACCCGCATCAGCAGTAATATCAAAATCTACATTGGTAACAGCTGTTAAACTTACAGGTATTTCTGTTTGCAAAAATTTATCTTTCAAAAACGCATCCAAGCCAGTATTGTTTAATACAGATGGATCTATTTCGAAACGATAGGGAGCTATGCGGGTGCTGGTGAGGTTTAATTTTATGGTATCTGCTTTAGTTAAATTTGGTCTTCTTTCTATAACAAGGTTTTTTGTACCATATTTTATGGCAAGATTGTCAGTACCATTGGCTATTTTTTTAACGTCATAATTATCCAAATCACTGCTTAAATTACTACCAAAATTAAGCATCACTCCATCTGCCACGTAATCATTGCCGCTAGCATCATTGGTATGCAAATTAATATCAAGTGTGGGTATGGTAACACCTACTCTACTTACTAAAGAACTACCAGCAGCTTTATCTGTTTCTTTTATTGTTATGAAACCTCCACTAGTAGATTGTATGAAGAAAGCTTGACCACTTTCAATTGTATTTAAAATTACCCCATTGCCATTTTTTCTATAATCGAAAGGCGCTGATAATTCCTTTGAATAAACTTCATATAACCCCACCCCATAAAATCCACCGTTTGGGTTCCATACATAAAAGGATTCTGATACTGAATTTTTGGTAACATTTCTAAAGTCTATTCTAGATGCAAAAGGATTACCAACTGATTGAAAAGTGCCTGCACTTACATTAAAAGTTTGATCTCCAGTACGAATTCTTCCTTTTATTCTAAGAGTTGTACTACTTACACTAGTTGGGTGCTGAGCATCCTCACCTCTACCGCCGTTTACAAAAACAGCATAACCTTCGTCATTAGCAATTTTTTTACCCGTAGCTAAATCTGCCAAAGTTATGCCCACATAACTACTGCCATTATAGCTTTTCATAGATGGGCGTTGTGTATATTGATCTAAACCTAATGGACCGGCAATGGTGAAATCTGGTCCCGTAATCCTAGTGCCATATCCTGTTGATGTGAGGGTAATTCCTCCTTCTCTCCACGATTCAGTAATAGTAGGAGATGATGCAATTTCTACAGGTGTAGCTAAATAACGCCAAGATTTTATAGCGTCTAAGTAACGCTCTATAGAAAAACGACCAGTACTGTATGTGATTGTACCATTTACAGCCGAAATGTCTGCGGTACTAATTGCATCTGATTGCATAGTTATATCACCTGTACTTAGATTAAGATTACCAGCAGTAACTTTTAAAGTACCTTGAATGGTAATATTGGTTTCTATATCCAACCTTGGTGTTGTGTGCGTATTGTTTAATTCCAATGTGGCAAACCTGCCAAAAGTAAGTGTACCTCCGCTGTTTATTTTTTGGGTATTAGCCGTACCTACAAATGTTAAAGTACTTGCTGCTGTTGTACTATAGTTAAAGGTTGCTAATGCATCTACCAAAAGATCTCCTTTTATATTAATATTTTGTGTAGGAGCAGTAATGTTTAACGCTCCTGTTTTTATACGCAAATTATCTACTGTCATAGCAGCTGCACTGCCTAATGTAATATTTGCTCCTCCTGCAAAATCATATTCAAAATTGCCATAGATTCTTCCTGCAATAGATGGATCTGTGTTTTGTAAATGACGATACAAACTACCTGTTTGAAAAACGATTCTAGAAAATGGTTGCCCTAAGCCAAATGGGTTACCACCATCTGAAGACTCATAAGTAGAACCAGATTGAAAGATTACAACATTTGGATTTCCTGCATTATCAAATGGATTTCCAGATAAGTTATCTGCTCTAATTAACCCACCACTTTTTACTACAATAGCACTTGCATCAATCGCCAAAAGTTGATGCGCTCTTTGTGTTCCACTAAATGTATTTGCAAAATTTACTGTTCCCGAAATATCTCCCTTTGTTCCAGTTAATAATGAGACGACTAATGCATTTGCTCCTGTAGTTGACAATACATCAAAATTAAAAGTTGAACCTGCTTGCACCACAAAATCATCTCCTGTGCCACCACCAATCGTTATTGTATTCGTGAGAGCATCTGCCACATTATCTTTAAAACTCACAACCCTACTTCCCGAAATTAATAGTTTACCAATAGTTTGTGTAGGTACATTTGTTACATTAGAAGGAGTAGGACTACTTGCATCAAAAACTAAAATATCATTTACTTTAGGGCAATTGCGAGCAGGTGTCCAATTAGTGGGTACTTGGTAGTCAGTTGTTGCGCCGTTCCAAGTGTAGGTGTTGATGGATGCAGCACCAGAAGGGATATTTATGTTATCGAAAAAAACAAATTCTCCACTACTTGAATTATGACTCCATAAAGCTCCAAGATAATTGAGATTAGAAGAAGTATAAGTGGTGTTTATTGCATTAGTTTCTAAACCAGTAATAGTAGTAGGATCTGCAAAAGTAGAATTACCATCATCTCTTACTAATAACCCCCATTGATTTGTGCAAGGATTGAAAGTAACTCTAATACTCATATAATTTGTTTTCGTTGTTGGGGAAAGAACATCAATAATACTAGTATAATTTTCTAAGCCATTACTAAAATGTACAAGACGAATTGGATCAGCTGTCCCTGCTTCTCCCATTATCACTGCATATCCATCAGCAGTAGATGTACGTATGTCAGATTCGTTCGAACCTATAATAAAGGCCACTCCATAATCTCCTGTAGTAAATCCGAATAAATTTCCTCCTGTTCTACTTTGCTTCATATTAAAATACCATTCCATTGTACTATTTGAAGAAGAAAATATTGTAGAGTATTTACTGCTCATGTCAAAAGAAATGGCTTCTCTTGTTGTACCGCAACTACCACTGATACAATTTGCCAGTCTAAGTTGATTGGTTTGAATAGAGGCTCTATTTACATCTGAGTTCTCTAATTCAGTCCAAGCAGTTACCCCTCCACTGGATGGAATTCCTACGTTGGTGTTAGTTCCTCTATCGAAATTATCAAACGCAGTAAATGCAGATAACGAAATAGTTTTCAAACCTGCCACAGTAGGATTACCTGATTTTGTAACCGTACCACTAAAAGTAACGTTGGCAATTGGCAATGCATTTCCTATGATGGTATTGCCTGTTATCGCTATTGCTGAAATATCTGCTGTTATAAAGAAATAACCCGTTGCTCCAGCAATAATACTTTGGCTTAATCCCGTAAAAATAACGTCTGAGCCCGTTGGATTAACACCTGCTCCCAATTGAGTTGCACCAGAGAAACTATTTGTTGTGTTGTACCACAGTTTAAATCCTGTTGCAGAAAAATCTGAACTACTCGTAAAAGTTATGGGTGAAGAAACACTTGTAAATATTGCATCAGATAAAGTAACTGCACTACTAAAACCATAAATAATATTATTGGTAGAGCCTATGTTAACGTTACCTGATATAACACTAGTAGAATTGATAGCAATGGCAGGATTTGGAACTGCTGGCGTTGTGCCACAAGTTGTAGGTACAGTAGCAGCTACTCGATAATTATACGTTTCGCTATTGGCTCCGTTCCAATTGAAAGGTACAAGCAAATAACAATAATTTGTACCAGCAGTTAAGCCTGTATTTGAATAGCTAGTACCAGTGGTATTAGCATTTACTATGGTTGTACCAACTGGTAGTGACCAAATTGCTGCTGACACGCCATTTACAATACCAGTTGTTGTAGGTACAGTACCATCTGCCCTTCTCAAAATAACATAGCTATCAGCAGCAACTGTGCTTGGGAGGTTATACGTTAAATCAATTTGATTGTATGCTATTACAGAATTTGTAAAAGTAGCAGAATGCCCTGTCGGTTCGGTGCTTAGTGTCCAAGCATTCCCTGTGAGTTCTGCAAGATTGTAACAAATACCTGTAGCATTATATTCATAAAAATTATAGTAATACCTTGTTTCTGCACTAAGATTGGTAACGTTTTGTGTAGTAACAGTACTTGCACCAGCAGCTGCACCATAGTATAAAGCAAAGCCTGTGCCCACTGCTGTACCAGTACCAAAAGCAAGATTTGCGCCTGCATAACCCGTACCACTAGCTGGGTCAGTAGAGGCTGAACCTGCTTTACCAGTAATTAAAACACCTGCATCACCATCACCTCTAGTAAAATTTAAAGTTTGTGAAGTAGGAGTTATTGAAGAAAATGTAAGTCCAGATGCTTGGGTAGTTGGGGACGTGCAGGTTGCCCCAATTCCTTTAATTATTATATCATCAATTCTCATTGTTTGTGTTGCAGAAACTACAGCCGTCCATCTTACTTTGATTATTGATTTATTATTAAAGGTTGAAGTCAAATTCAAAGTTGGAGCAGCAGCAAAAGTATTTGATAAGGTCTGTGTAGCTAAAGTTCCCCCATAACCACCTCCGTCGTCTCCTGTAACAACCCAAGTAGAAGTTGCAGAAGAAGTTCTGGCATTCCAGTCTACAGTAATGCTAGAATAACCTGTTGTTGATATCGTCAATTCAAAAAACCTTCCGTTTGCTGAACCGAAACAAGCAGAAGCAATTGGAGAAGTAGAAGACCCTCCAAAATATGTCACAGCAGTGGAACCTGTTAACGTCGGAGCACCAATTGATCCTGCATTCGGTGTAAGATTACTCGATTCAAAAGCAAAATTAGCCAATGTCACTTGCCCCCAACCCTTCACTCCACTACCTATCAGCATCAAAACCATCACCACCACTTTCAAAAACCCAACAAGATTGCCCTTTTGGCTTGCGTAAATATTTTTCATATGTATAAATTCTAAAAATAAAAATAGCAATGTGGAAAGCAACAAGTTGTATTGCTTTGAACATTGCAATTAATTCCATACAAAAGTACCAATTATGATGATATAGACATATTATTATTGTGTTAAGTTGCCTACTTTTAAGCACAAATTGTTAACGATATTAAAGGTTATATACACATATGTATATTATATAATTTGTAGCAAATTACAAATGTGTCTGGTAAATTATTAAAGGTATTGTT
>JANOZW010000123.1:0-7496 GCA_031429575.1 Ferruginibacter sp. | reverse complement strand
ATCTTTTGTTTCATCTTTGGTCATCATCCACAAGGCATAGTATTTCCCAGCTACCCATTCATCTACAAAATTGTCGTAAAATTTACTACCTGGGTTTCCATTTTGCCCGCCAGGATAAATACCGTAAGCTTCCGTTTTTGCAGTAAGGCTCACAATCATTTTCCAGCTAGGGCCATGGTCGTTTGTGGTAGCATTTATAATACCTACACCACCACCCACAGCAAGATTGGCTCTATTAAATGGCGCAAGTTTTAGTAAGTGATTTATAAATGTACCCTTATTTTTTGCCCACTCTAATTTACCCTCAGCCTCTATTTTTTTCAACTCTACAGTGGCTTCTTTAAACGCTTTTGTAGCTATGTCGTGTAAGTTTTCTTTTTGTGGCGTACTTACATCATCTAAAAATTTGTATGCAGTGTCTTTTAATATGGCTTCCATCAATGTACTCTCAAATGGCTTTAGTATTACCTTTGGTGCATTCACATATTCATCATCATACACATCAGCTCTAAATTTTTTAAAAAATTCATTGTACACCGTTGCGCCTTTCGATTCGGCATCGTTAATAAAATTCCAGCTTTGCATAAAAGCAAAATATTTCATTTCCTCAGCACTTAAAGCAGCAGCATTTATTTGTTTTAAAAAAAGCGGTACCAAATCTGCTGCATAAATATTATAATTATCCGTTTGCAATGCCATCATGTCCTGCGGCGTTATTTGGCTCATACCTGCTAGTTTTTTATTTATAACTAAGCCTCGAGCTATTGGATATTCTCTTCCCAAATAATAAGGGTATTTTTCATCTACAGGTTTTTGATTGGCACTACTTACAAAACCACGCAATGGATTAAATTGATAGGGCACTTCACTTTGCGGAATCATGCCTTGCCACATGTACGAGCTGTCTTGGCCCGGCATTACAAAATCACCTTGCCCCTTCCATTTTGCAGGCCAATCGCCTTGTGTACGAATGGCTATATCTCCATTCTTACAGGCAAACACACAGTTTTGTCCTGGTGTAGCAAGGTTGGTAACAGCAGCTGTATAATCTGCATAATTTTTAGCATGGTTCAATAAATTAAACACCATCATATCATTGCTGGCATCATGTGCTTTCCAACGTACTGCATAACTTTTGTTGTTTGTTTCTTTACCACCATTAAAACTGTCATCGTACATCACAGGTCCAAACACGGTGTAGGCTACAGTATCTATAAAATCAGGCTTACCCACTATTTTTATAATTTCAACTTTCCTTTCTGTTTTCTTCCATGCATTGTTAAACCAATATTCAGCTTTTGTATTGTCTTTAAATTTTATTTCATAATAATCTCTCACATCTCTACCGCCATTGGTAAAACCAAATGCACAGCTATCGTTAAACCCAATGATAACACTCGGCGCACCAGGAAAGCTAGCACCATACGCATTAAACGTTGGCGTGGATATTTGCATCTCATACCAAATAGAAGGAAGGTTTAAACCAAGGTGGGGATCGTTACATAAAATAGGTGCACCACTTTTTGTTTTAGTGCCTGCTACTGCCCAGTTGTTGCTACCATTTTCAGGGTTGGCTTTAGAAAACTCTTCCACCGTTACCACATCATTTTTTAGATATGCCGAATCTACATTTTTAGGAGCTACAGGAAAAACCGATTGCTTTGCAAAAGCTGTACCCCTTGGTATTATTGGGTCTAACGAATCTTGCACAGCAGGATACAACAAATCAAAATCAGACTTAGAAAAAAATGATTTTGCATTCGTCATTTCAAAATCTTTTTCGTGCGATGCCAAATCATATGCCATATATTTCATAAACAATGCCGTTTTTAAATTGCTCCATTGCTCAGGTTTTATACCAAGCAATTTATATTCCACAGGCAATGTACTTTCTGTAAGTGTTTTTATGTATTCGTTTACGCCAGCAGTATAGGCATCACAACTCGATTTTATGATTGCACTTTTATCCATTTCTTTCATAGCTATTTCTGCCGCATATACCATTCCCAAACGCCTAAATTCTCTATCATGTTTCAAAGCTATATCACCAACCACTTCGCTTGCACGGCCCGCTGCAGAGTAGGTCTGTAGCTCCATTTGAAACAACCTAAACTTGGCATGTAGGTAACCTTGCACAAAATACGCATCGTTTTCTTGCGCTGCAAACACATGCGGCACAAGCCTTTCATCAAAATATACCGATGTTTTTCCTTTTAGGTTTGCAAACTTCAAATCTTCTGAAAAGTTTTTATCGGCAGGCTCTGCATTTTGCCAAAGCCCATGCTGCGGCGATAGCAATTTGCCCAAAGGCGCAGGCGCTACCATTTTTGTATTAAGTATCACAATAAGCCCAATCGTAAAAATAGCAGCCGCTAAAAAAGAAATTATTTTCATATAAATTGTTGTGAACGTAATTTAAAGATTTTTTATTTTACCAAACAAGAAAGTATTTAAGACCCTGTGGAGAAGATTTTTTAGGACGTCAACATCAGTCCTTTATTGATCATTGGTCCCGCTATTCGCTGCAAATCCTCGCCCTCGTTCCTCGGGCTGTGGGTTTTCCGCTTCTATCGGGCGTAGATTTTCAGCAGTAAATCTTTGTTCAACATTTATAGACCAAGCCCTTCACATTTTATCGCAGCCACCATGCATAAAATTTCGGGAACCATTTTCTCCAAGCAGCTTCGTTGTGCATACCATCTTCATCAACAACAAAACCGATATCTGTTTTATTTTTTGAAACCATAATATTTTTAAATCGTTTCATATCGGGCATCAAAGTAAAGCCTTCTTTTCCGCCCCCATAAAACCAAATGCGCATTGGTGCTTTATTTACAGCAATATTTTTTGCCAATGTATCCATTGATGGCGCTATCCAATATGCGGGCGAAAATGCACCAGCACTACCAAACACATTTGGATATTTTAAAATGGCATAACTGCTGATAAGTCCACCCAAACTACTTCCTGCAATACTTGTATTGACCGCATCTTTTTTTGTTCTGTACTGTTTATCAATAAAAGGTTTCAATGTTTGCACTAAAAAATCTACATATTGCTTTCCTTCTCCCCTGCCATATTGTTTTGTATCATACGGATTGTATTCTACCAATCTTTTATCTCCGCCATGGTCTATACCAATCACAATACAATATTTACCAGTTGTTTTCTGCAAACTATCCAATGCTTCATCAATTCCCCATTCGCCATACGGCGCTGTAAATTCATCAAACAAATTTTGCGCATCGTGCATGTACAATACAGGAAAACGATTTTTAGATGTTGTATAATTGCTCGGCAAATAAACCCAAATTTTTCTTTTACGTTTTAATTGTGGCATGTAAAACGAATCGCTTATTACATGCACATTATTAGATGCCGTATGCTTGCGAGGTGTTGTATCTTCTGCCCTTCTCCAACCATATGTAGTTATGTAAATCGTCGTATCACTTTTCAGGTTTATTACTCTATTGGCAATATCCACGCCATTAGTACTATCTTCCACCGTTTCCCAACTGCCTTGTGTGCATTTAAATTGATGTGTGCCTTTTCCAACATTTTCTAATGTAATGGCCCAAGTTTTTTCACGTTTTGTAAATTGGTATTTTGCATCATCGGGGTTCCAGCTATTAAAACTGCCTGCAAGGTTTATGCGTTGGGCTTTTATGCGGGCATTATCGGTAAGTACAATGTGAAGCTTGTATTGTGCAAATAATTTTGCATAAAATAACACAATCAATAAAAGCAATATTTTTTTCATCAATTAAAATTATGGAAATTTTGGTTGCAGAGATGACATCTTTTAAAAAGATGTCATCTCTTTAAAAACATTCTTAGTTTTGTTAAATACAGTATAGCTAACTATTCACAGCTTGATTTATAAAAACTGCGCTGTGTCTGACACCTCATGTGCAGACTAACTGCTTCAAAGTATAAAGCTCTCCCCAGAGATGACATCTTTTTAAAAGATGTCATCTCTTTTAATATAGACTTGCAAATGAAAAAATTAAAAATTACTTTTATAAAAAATAGTTTCTCATGAAAAAATATTTTATCATCATTTTTGTATTGCTTTCTGCAAAATGTTTTTCGCAAATAAATGTTGTGCCTATGCCTGCGGAGGTAAAAATGGGACAAGGAAGTTTTCTTTTAAATAAAAAAACTACAATTTTTCTTGAAGGCGGAAACTTACATAATGAAGCTGCGCTATTGAATAATTTTTTGCAAAAGAAAATAGGATATATGCTGCAAATAATCAAAGGTTACGAAAAAGGTAAAATGAAAAGCGAACCCGTTTCAAATTGCATAACGCTAAACTATGATAGATTAGATTATAAAATATCAGGAGCATATGTATTGAAAGTAAACAAAAATAACGTTTATATTGGAGGAGATAATAGTGAAGCTGTTTTTTATGCCATTCAAACATTACTTCAACTAATAGAAAACAGCAACACCAAACAATCCAACACCAAACCACAAACACCAAACAATAAATTACAAACAACAAACATTTATACAATCCCACAATTAAACATAACCGATTACCCTCGCTTCCCTTACCGTGGAATGCACCTCGATGTTTGCAGACACTTCTTTCCTGTGGACTATGTAAAAAAATACATTGATTATTTAGCCGCTTACAAGTACAACACTTTTCACTGGCACCTTACCGAAGACCAAGGCTGGCGCATAGAAATAAAAAAATATCCTAACCTTACCAAAGTGGGGAGTAATAGAGATAGAACATTAATTGGGCGATATGGTAGCAATACATATGATAGCATAAAATATGGAGGCTACTACACTCAAGCACAAATAAAAGAAATAGTACAATACGCCAAAGACCGCTACATCACTGTTATTCCCGAGATAGAAATGCCTGGGCATAGTACAGCCGCACTGGCAAGTTATCCTTTTTTAGGTTGTACAAAAGGCCCATATAAAGTAATGGATACTTGGGGCGTATTAGATGATGTGTATTGTGCTGGTAATGATAGTACGTTCACTTTTTTGCAAAATGTATTGGATGAAGTAATGCAACTCTTCCCCAGCAAGTACATACACATTGGTGGCGATGAATGCCCAAAAGAAAGATGGAAAAAATGTGCAGCATGCCAAAAAAGAATGGCAGATAATAATTTAAAAGATGAACATGCGCTGCAGAGTTATTTTATACAACGCATGGAAAAATACCTCAACAGCAAAGGCAGAAGCATTATTGGTTGGGATGAAATATTAGAAGGTGGCCTTGCGCCAAATGCTACCGTAATGAGCTGGCGTGGCGAAGAAGGCGGCATAGAAGCCGCCAAACAAAACCACGATGTGATTATGACACCAGGCAGCCATTGTTATTTAGACCATAGTCAATCTAAAAATGAAGACAGCCTTACCATTGGCAGCTATCTACCCTTAGAAAAAATATACAACTACGAGCCAGTACCTGCGGTTTTAAATGCCGAGCAACAAACACATATACTCGGCGCACAAGGCAATGTGTGGACGGAATACATTGCTAACACAAGCAAATTAGAATACATGGTTTTTCCACGCATGATTGCATTAAGCGAAGTATTGTGGAGTCCAAAAGATAAAAGAGATTGGAAAGATTTTGAAAGAAGATTGCCTACTATTTTTGACCGATTAGATAAAGAAAAAATAAATTATAGCAAGGCCTATTATGATTTGAAGGCTACGGTTTTGCCAACTGAAGATAATGAAGGTGTTTATTGGAAATTAGAAACATTAACCAAAGAGCCAATAATTATGAACTTTAATAGAGGCGATTCAATTTGGGCTTATACCGAGCCACAAAAGATAAATTCTTATGTAAAAATTGCAAGTGCTAGTAACAAAAAGACATTTTTAACACAAAGATTCCATTTCAACAAAGCTACTGGCAAAAAAATAACCCTCGTAAACCAACCTAGCAAAACTTACCCAGGCAATGGCGCTTTTACTTTAGTAAATGGCGTGCAAAATGAAAAAGGCACCGCAAGGTCGTCAGAGTTTTTGGGCTTTCAAGGCACAAACTTAGATGCCACCATAGATTTTGGAAAAGATGTGGAAATATCTACCATAAAATTGCATACGCTAAATCAAAATAGAAGTTGGATTTATTTGCCTTCAGAAATTGAAATATCATTTATGCCATACATAGATACAACGATTGTTACAAGGCATCCGCCCATTGTTTCTTTATTTAAAAAAGTAACCGATAATAATAATGTGCAAGTAATACAATTAACAGAGCCTAAAACTTGTCGCTACATACGTGTGCGTGCAAAAAACTTTGGCACCATACCAGCTGGGCAGCCTGGTGATGGTAAGCAAGCTTGGTTGTTTGTAGATGAGATTGAGGTAGAATAAAAAAGTACTATTTTTTTTGATTATTTCGCACACTTAATGATTTATTTTTACCAAGATATATGAGTCAAATTAAAACGATAGTCATTTTGCTAAAGAAAACACTACAAATGTTTATAAAGAAATAAGTTTAGGTACAACACCTAATTTTCAGGCTCAGCAAATAAATGCAGATACAGGTGTAAACATAAAAGGGCTAGAAAAAATATTAACGGCAAGTGGTATTCGTCACGCATTTTCAGGACATGGGAATCATAAATTAGAAAGTGAAAGTGGTCAGGTAAGTATAAAGGATGAAGATTTTGAATTATTACCACAAATATTAAAAGACCCTGATTTGGTAGTAAAAGGCGATAATAAAAGAGGCCAACAATCAGTTGTGTTTATAAAAAAAATAATCACAAATACATATCATGCTGCTTTTGTTTGCACTAAAAATAATTTAGTTTTTACAACAATGTTTATTAAATCACATTAAAAAGCCGATACATTTCTGTACCGGCTGAAAAATCGATTTGTGCAATAGGGAAAAGTGCTACATCTTTCGATGCCAACCTTCAGACGTACTAAACGTTCTATTACAGTATAAATATAAAACAATTAATCCAATTGGTTAACCTACTTAACCAAAATTAACTATAATTTTTACGAAATGAATAGAAAATCAATTGATTAAACAAAAGTATATCTACTTAAAAGTTAAAAGCCCCGAATCAACTTCGGGGCTTTTAGCATTTTTATCTTAAGAATAATATCTCTCTGTATTTTGGCAATGTCCAAAAACTATCGTCCACCATTAGTTCTAATTTATCTACATGGTAGCGAATATCATCAAAATATTTCCCCTTTACTTCTTCACAATATGCAATCGCTTTTTCACGGCTATCCGTTAAATCATTTGCTTTTTTACGAGCCTGTATCATCGCTTCTGTCTTATCACTAATGATATTAATGTGCTCACTAATTATTTTTACAATAGCCAATTGGTTGGCATATCCAGATGCATCAACACCTGCATCTTTTAAACCATTGATGTTTTGTAACAACACATTTTGATATTTTATTGAAGCTGGTAAAATATATGTACTTGCTAAATCGCCCATTACA
This sequence comes from Ferruginibacter sp., assembly GCA_031429575.1. Lineage (GTDB taxonomy): Bacteria > Bacteroidota > Bacteroidia > Chitinophagales > Chitinophagaceae > Ferruginibacter. Next base: position 23 of record JANOZW010000123.1, on the reverse strand, counting down.
CGTGCTTCTATCTGTACTTTTTT
>JANOZW010000122.1:0-11700 GCA_031429575.1 Ferruginibacter sp. | reverse complement strand
GGTATCGCTAGTATTTACAGGTCTTACAGCGGCAATACTATCTTTCAATTTTTTTGCAACACTTGTATCTGTAATTAGGGCTGTACTTGTAGATGCATTGTTGGTAGTATCTTTTGCAGCAGTAGAAATTTCTACATTTTCATTACCTGTATCACTATTTTTTTTATTAATAAAGTAATATGCTAATAAAGCCAATGCTCCCAAAACAATAAACCCCAACACACCTATAACAGCCATTTTATTTATACCTGCACTTTTTTCTTTTGGAGGTGTAGCAAAGGTTACTTTTTCAATAATTTTTTCTGTTACAATTTTAGGTGCATCTTGTAGCATTACATGCGAAGTACCTGCTTGCGTAAATGCATAGTCCCCAATTTGGGTTTTATGCAATGTGCCTAGCCCTTCCATTACCAAAGGCTTACCAATATTTAAAAATTGCTTGTTTAAACTAATAAACGACTCTAAATCAGATGTAGCAAGCGGTTTAATTTTTCTGGAGTTGGCTACAATATAATCTATCAAACCTTCATCAACACCTGCCTTTGGGTCGTACTTAAATTCAATCGCATTTTCAGGCAATACTGTATCTTTTTCACTATCTACGGGTATATTTATATCGGCTGATATAATAAAAGTACCAACATCTTGTAAGGTTACTTTTTTGTTGCTGTACAAATACTGTACAATCAGTTGCTCCATTTTCATCTATAATCTTTTTTGCCTTTTTTTAAACTATTTATGTAGCAAACCTACAAGTAAATAAGAATATAGCCAAGCAATACATTCAATTGAATTAATTTTGCAGCATGTTAACAGAAGAAGAGGAAAATTTTATTCGATATTGGGAACAAAATAAAGAGCAACATAGTACTTTTATTAGTAAACTATTAAGGGGTTTACCGATGGCTTGTGTGTTTGGGTTGCCCATTTTACTACTTATTGTATCTGTTTACCTTTTTATACCCGACTGGTACATAAAAATTTCAAAAACTTCTCCACAAGCCTTTTTTGTGGTAGTAATTGCTGTTATTATTGCAATCTTATTTTATGCATTTACGAGAATGCACTTTAAATGGGAAATGAACGACCAAATGTACCAGGAGCTAAAACATAGACAAAAAAAAGCTCATGCAGCGAAATCATAAAAAAATGTATCTTCTAACAAAACAAATATATACGATGAAAAAATGGTTTTTTTTATGTGCTTTATCGGCACTGGTTTTTATGGGTTGTAAAAAAGATAATGCTAGTACGGATTGTACACAACTTGCACCTACAACTATTGCACCAGCCGCTGAAAAGGCTTATATAGAAAATTATCTTGCAGCAAATAGTATTACTAATGCAGCTGAAAAAAACGGTATGTACTATGTTATCTCTACACAGGGTACAGGTACATCTCCTAATCTATGTTCAAATATGAGTATAGATTATGTAGGTAAATTTATGTTGACTACAACAGATGGAGCACAGTTTGATAACTCTCAACCTGGGCAGCCAGCTACTTTGCAATTATCAAATGTTATATCAGGTTGGCAATTAATTTTGCCATTAATAAAATCTGGAGGCTCAGCAACACTATATATTCCTCCTTCTTTAGCTTATGGAGCGGCAGGGCGTGGTTCTATTCCTGGTAATGCATATTTAAAATTTCAGATTACATTAAGAGCAGTTCAATAATATCGTTTCTTTAAACTAATTTTAGCCTTGGATTTCATCCAAGGCTTTTTCATAAAATTATAATTGTGAACCACGAAGCAATTTCCGTTTTTGATATGTTTAAAATTGGTGTTGGGCCTAGCAGTAGCCACACGCTTGGGCCTTGGCGTGCAGCACAAATTTTTACGCAGTCTCTTCAAAATAAAAATATATTAAACGAAGTAGTATCTATAGAAGTATTGCTGTACGGCTCTTTGGCAAAAACTGGTGTAGGGCATGGTACGGATATAGCTGTACAGCTTGGGCTCAGCGGGCAAGATCCTGTAACCTTTAATGTGAACAGTATAGACGCTAAGATTGCTGATATTAAAACCATGAATAAAATTTTGTTGGCTGGTAAGCACGAAATTGATTTTACGCCATCTGATGATATTGAATTTCTTTTTACAGAAACATTACCCTTTCACCCAAATGCACTTACTTTTTTGGTAATGCTAAAAACTGGCGATACGTTTGCTGAAACATATTATTCTATTGGTGGTGGATTTGTTCAACAAGAAACGAGAAACGATTCTACAAATATTTCTGCAAAAAATATTACCCTTCCATTTCCCATAAATACTGCAGATGAATTATTGCATTGGTGCAGGAAAACAGGGTTGTCTATTCATGAAGTGGTAATGGAAAATGAGTTTACTTGGCGTAGCGAAGCAGAAACTAAAAATGGTATTCTGAATATTTGGAGAGTAATGAGGGAGTGCATTTACAAAGGTTGCCACACACAAGGTTATTTGCCTGGAGGGCTCAATGTAAAACGTAGAGCATTTGATGTAAACAAAAAATTGCTACAAGAAAAAACATACCATGGTTATGAGGAATGGCTTGCAGAAATTACCGCTGGTGGCAATCGTTTTAATTATATTTTAGATTGGGTAAGTTGTTTTGCATTATCTGTAAATGAAGAAAATGCATCTTTTGGTAGAGTGGTAACAGCGCCTACAAACGGAGCTGCTGGCGTTATTCCTGCTGTACTATTATATTTTATTGCATTTTGTGAGGGTAATGATGATGATAAAATTATTAGGTTTTTACTCACCGCATCGGAGATAGGAAGTATATTTAAAAAAGGTGCAACCATATCTGCCGCCATGGGTGGCTGCCAAGCAGAAATTGGTGTAAGTAGTGCCATGGCCGCCGCTGCACTTACCGAAAGCCTTGGTGGTACACAGCGCCAAGTATTAATGGCCGCCGAAATAGCCATGGAGCATCATCTTGGTATGACATGTGACCCAATTGGCGGGCTAGTACAAATACCCTGTATAGAACGCAATACCATGGGTGCTATAAAAGCCATTACTGCATGTCAGCTAGCATTACAAAGTACACCCGATTTTGCAAAAGTGAGTCTCGATGGCGTTATAAAAACAATGTGGGATACCGCACTAGATATGAACAGTAAATATAAAGAGACCGCTGATGGCGGCTTGGCAGTAAATATACCAATAAGTTTGAGTGAATGCTAGTAGGAACTCGCCTGCGGCGAGTTCATTTATAACAATTCGCCAAAGGCGAATTCCCACAAAAAGTATTTTTGTCCAAACAAAGAAGCAGCTATGGTCATCATCGTTGTGTCACTCACTTCATTTGAATACCATTTTTCATCTTTTATTATGCAATAAAAAGTACAGGATTAAGTAGATAATTCCAAAAAGTATTTTATATTTAAATATTCTTTGATCTACCAATTCTTTTGAAAAATAAACCCCTATTGAAGATTAATATAAACTTTGAAAATAATTTTTATTCATTTTTATAATTAATTTTTATGTCTACATTAAAAACGCCTGGTGTTTATATTAATGAAATAAATGCCTTTCCAAATTCTGTAGTGCAAGTAGAAACAAGTGTGCCCGTATTTATTGGCTATACCCAAATAGCAGAACAAAATGAAAAATCACTTTTATTAAAACCAACTAGAATTTCTTCTTTACTAGAATATGAACATTATTTTGGCAACGGCTTTCACCCAAAGTTTACGATTGTAGATGCATCGCCAGCAAACAACGAAGCAATATTTGTTTTAAATGGAAACAATAAGCAAACTATAATCAACACAAATCATACACTTATTTTTTATAATTGTATAAAACTTTTCTATCAAAATGGTGGTGCGAATTGTTATATCATATCTGTAGGTACATATGCAGACAAGCCTGATGGAATGTTGATAGACGCAACAGATTTTGTAGGCAATGCAACTAAGCCAAATGTTTTCACATTACTAGAAAATGAAACAGCGCCAACATTGATTGTGCTGCCCGATGTAATAAATATGGGCATTGCAGCATATCCTATTTACCAAATGGCTTTGGCACATTGCGAAAAAATGAAAAGTCGTTTTACCATATTAGATGTGTACCAAACAACCGCTGCAAATTTGCAAAACGATATACAAAATTTTAGAGATGGTATAGGAAATGTTGGATTAAAATATGGCGCAGCATATTATCCTTGGCTTAATACAACTATTGTGAAGGATGATGAAATAGATTTTACCAATATAGATGCTAGCATAAACCTTGCAGATTTATTACCAGAGCAAGCTGCAAAACACATAGCCAATAATATAAAAAGCTTAACACAAGAGCAATTAGAAACGCAACGTGCTAGTTTACATCAATCTCTAAAAGCAAGTAGTATTAATTATAAAAAAATTGTAGATGCCATTAGAAATGAATTAAATCTATTGCCTACAAGTGCAGCAATGGCGGGTATTTACACAACTATAGATGCTAGCAGAGGCGTTTGGAAGGCGCCAGCTAATGTTTCTTTATCAGGTGTAACTTCTCCATCCATTAATATTTCTAGTGCTCAACAAGAAGATTTGAATATATCCCTTTCAGGTAAATCGGTATGTGTAATCAGAAATTTTATAGGCAAAGGCACACTCGTGTGGGGAGCAAGAACCCTTAGCGGAAATGATTTAGATTGGCGTTATATAAATGTAAGAAGAACTGTTATTATGATTGAGCAATCTATAAAACTGGCACTGCAAACTTGTGTTTTTGAACCCAACGATGCCAATACATGGGTAAAAGTAAAATCTATGGTAGAAAATTTTTTGATTAATTTATGGAACGACGGTTGCCTTAGTGGAGCAAAGCTTGAGGAAGCTTTTTTTGTAAGAATTGGCTTGGGTAATACCATAACAGCTACTGATATATTAGAAGGTCGTATGTTGTTAGGTGTAAGTGTAGCATTGGCTAGACCTGCAGAGTTTATCATTATTATTTTTGAGCAGATGCAACAAAAAGCGTAATTTTTTTTACACTTTATTTTTTAATACTCAATTGCGCTATTTGTATTCTATCATCATTACTTAAGTATTGCTTTGCAATTCTGTTTTCTGGATTTCTATCAAAGCAGTAGAGTGTAAATATGAAAAACCATTCCAATGGTTTCATTAAAAAATAAATAATATCAGAAACGAATTTGTTATTGAAAATACCATAATAACGATGAATAAAATTCCCAACTTTATTGTATTGCTGTCTAATACTTTTGTGTAAAAAAGGAAACTTTTCCTCCATTAATTCTTCAAAGGCATTTGATACAAGTAATTGTCTGTTGCAAATAATATTATTGCCGTTTCTAACGCCTAAGCGCTGAGGTTTTACAATTTTATCATGACCATTTGCAGCTACAGAGCATAGGTAGTGACCTCCGCATTCCACATTGTCACATTTATAATCCCATTGCGAAAAGCCATGTTTGTACGTATCAGTAAATGCTCGTACAATCGAGTCAGGCTTTTGGCCTACTAATAATAGTATAGCGGAAAGAATTACCAAAATAGGCAAACACAAAATAAATACTAATGGAAATTTTTGAATAGGCTTTAGATTTAAAATTTTTAAAGCAATCTCTTCAAATTTATTTTTTGGAGCAAATGATTCTTTTTGTGCATATGCATAAAACAACTGTTGGTTTTTTACAAGCATTAATACTCCTAAAATAATGATTGGCAAATTTCCACAAACAGCATATAAAGCATCTTTTGTTTGAATAGCTATAAAAACGTTTAAAACGATTGCTAGTACTAACAAGCAATTTACAAATACTTCAACTACAGGAGATGCTATATTTTTACGATAACTACTATAGAAATAACCAATTAAGCAAAGTGTTACCAAAGTAAGAATCGTAAGCTGGTGCTGAGGAGAAAAGGCTGTACTATCGCCACAGCAGTCGTTTGTAGTGTTGTCTGCTGCATATATGTAAGGTAAAATTATTAGTGAAGCTACTTCTACAATTCTAATAAGTACTATGTGCACTATTCTTTTTCCTTGGGTTATAAACCCAATAAGTTCAATGGCTAAAATTACAATAGGGAGTGCAATAAGAATAAGGATGAAAGCCATAGTTAATGTGTATTGAAAAGTGTGTTCTTAAAAAAAAACTTTACCTACAATCCATAATTTCTTTTAATATCTCTATCATTCTCCCTGCTTTTTATGGTTTCTCTTTTGTCGTAGTTCTTTTTACCCTTGCCAAGCCCAATATCCATTTTGGCAAAACCTTTTTCGTTAATAAAAATTTTTAGAGGGATTATGCTATAACCTTTTTCTTTAATTTTTCCTTCTAGTTTTTTAAGTTCTCTTTTGTTGAGCAGGAGTTTGCGTTCTTGCAATGGCTCATGGTTAGCATAAGTGCCAAAAGCATATTCAGATATATGCAAACTTTTTACATACAATTCACCTCTATCAAAAATACAATAGCTATCATTAAAACTAGCTTTGCCACTGCGCAATGATTTTATTTCTGTGCCTTGCAATACAAGCCCTGCAGTGTATGTAGCTTCAAAAAAATATTCGTAATATGCTTTTTTATTGTTTATTTCCACTTTATGGTTTTGCCAAAGATAAAAAACAAAGCGATAAGATACCTGTGTATTTTTAATTGATCATACTCAAAATTTAGGTTGTGAACTTTTTATAATGGCAGTTTATTGATTAATTATTTATAAAAAATTAAATTCTTGTATCTTAAAATAGTATTTTACACAAAAAAACGATGAGCCATACCAATATAGAATTTAAAGCCAAAGCGAATAATATAGACGCATTAGAAGAAAAGCTGCAAACTTTACATCCTCGTTTTGTAGGGTTAGACCATCAAATAGATACATATTATGATGTAACGAAGGGCAGATTAAAACTTAGAGAAGGGAATATTGAAAATGCATTAATATGGTACGAGCGTTCAAACTTTGCAGGTGCAAAACAATCGGATATTCTTTTATATAAGCATGCACCCGATAATGATTTAAAAGCCATTTTAGAAAAACTACATGGCATAAAAGTAGTTGTTGATAAAAAGCGAAAGATATATTTTGTTGATAATGTAAAATTTCATTTTGATAGGGTGGAAGGTTTGGGAACTTTTGTGGAAGTAGAAGCGATAGATACTGATGGAAGTATTGGCGTAGAAAAACTTACAGAGCAATGTAATTATTATGCATCATTCTTAGAAATAGCAAAGGAAGATTTTATGGAGGTTTCTTACAGTGATATGCTGTAGGAATTCGCCTCTGGCGAATTCTTGTTAATATTCGCCCGATGCCAATTCATACAAAAATATCCACAGCCGCAAAATGTATCTTTATTTTGGAGTAGAAGTAAATATATTTGTAAGTAGCTTAACGATTTTATCCCTCAATGAAAAAAGTGTTGCTTAATGTGTTCTTTACCCTTGTATTTTTTGCTTTTTGCAAAGAGGGTTTTGCGCAGGTGAAAGAAAAGCAAGACACTTTTTTTCTTTTAAAAAAGAAAGGCCTTTTAAAACGATTGGGAGAAAGTATTTATAGAGAAGATGAAGTAGAGGTGGTAAATCCAGTGAAAATAGTAGATCCATTCTTAGCATATCAAGGAAGAAGAATACGTTTTATTAGCATAGCGCCTACAGGCTTTTACACCATAGTACATGATACCGTTGATGGAAAAAAAGGGAATTTTGCTGAGTCTATTGCAGATTTTTTTCATAAAAATACATTGCCAAAAATTATAAGAAAAAATCTTTTTTTTAAAGAAGGGGATAAAATTCTGCCATTAAAATTGTCGGATAACGAACGTTTTTTAAGGGAACAACCTTTTTTGAGAGATGCAAGAATTGTTGTCGTAAATGATACGACTTCTGCTTTTGTGGATGTTGTAATTTTAACTAGAGATGTATTTTCTATTGGAGGAAGCTTAAATGCGAGCAATACAAAAAAAGGGGAAGCTACCATAAGAGATGAGAATCTTTTTGGTACAGGCAATAGAATGGAAATAACTTCTTTGTATGATAATGAGCGTTTACCTCGTTTTGGATATGCGGCTACTTATACAAAGCGAAATATTAAAAACAGTTTTATAAATTGGACAACTGGTTTTAAAACCTACAACGGAGCGTTTAATAGCGGCAGACAAGAAGAAAATAGCATTTTTACTGCTTTTGATAAGCCACTACTAAGCAGGTACAATGCGTGGACAGGTGCAGCTTTTTTTTCTTTTAATAGCAATGACAACGTTTACAACGATTCACTTTTTGCAAACGAATATAAATACCAATCTTTAACTACAGATATATGGGGAGGGTTCAATATTGGTTATAAAAATAAACGTGAAAAAGATTCTGAAAAACGCCTTAGGCATTTTGTGGCAATGCGCACTTTTTACAATAATTTTTATAGCGTGCCAAAGAAATTTAAAGATACGTACGATTTTAGGTATGCTGATATAAATGGGTTTTTAGCATCGTATAGTTTGTACAAACAAAATTTTTATAGAACTAATTTTATTTATGGCTTTGGTAGAAATGAAGATGTGCCTGAAGGCTTGAATGCCACGCTAATAGCTGGTTATACAAATAAAGAAGGCGTAAGAAGGCCATATTATGGAGCTGAATTTGATGGTACACATTTTAGTAAGAACAAAAATTTTACTAACTATACTTTTAAGTTTGGCAGCTTTTTAAATAATAAAAAATGGGAAGATGCTGATTTATTGATTGGGGTAAATAGGTTTTCAAAATTATACAGGGTAAACACATATTGGAAGATGAGAAATTTTGCATCTTTAAATTACACTAGACAATTTAATAGGGCTTTAAATGCACCTTTATTTTTAGAAAGTGGTTATGGATTACCATATTTTAGAAATGCTACCGAATCTGCTGATACTAGATCTATCATTAAATTAGAAACCGTTTTTTTTAATTTAAAAAAATTATTGGGCTTTCGATTTGCTCCTTTTTTGTTTTCTGATTTAGCTTTAATTAAACCAATAAATGAACCTGCAAAGAAAACAAATGGCTACACAGCCCTAGGTGGAGGCTTTCGCACAAGAAATGAAAACCTTGTTTTTGGTACCATAGAAGTAAAAGGGTATTTATTTCCAAGGGTAAATGAAGGTACAAAAAATTGGAGAGTAGAGTTTAGTACAAATATCAGATTTAAATACAATAGTAGTTTTATACGCAGACCTGATTTTGTTTCTCCTAATTAAAATTATTTATATTATGCTTTAATTAAATGCTCCAATTAAATGTACACAAAAGCAGAAGCCTCAGCCGTTAAACAAAAATTTTGGACAAGCTTTGGAAAATATATGCAACCAGTACCAAGTGCAAGTGGCGAAAAAGTAAACTGGATTAATTACAAGACTGGTATAAAGGGTATCTATTTTAAAATGGATGCTAACAAAGATTTTGCTTTTATTTCTATAGAAATATTCTTACCTGATAAAACTCTAGAACATCTGCATTACCAAACCTTTCGTAACTTAGCCAAGCAATTTGAGGAAGTTGTTGGAGAGGGTTGGGAAATGAAAGAAAATGTTGTTACAAATGATTACAAATCCGTTTCCATTATTTATTCAGAATTACAGAATGTAAATATTTTTAAAGAATCTGACTGGCCAAATATTATTGGATTTTTAAAGAAAAATATTATTCTACTTGATGAATTTTGGAATTCTTATAAACCTGCTTTTGAATTATTAGCTTAATAATATTAATTATATCTAAAATAAATAAAATGTACAATAAAATTATTTCGTTAGCCATCATTACAATTTTAATATCATCTTGTAACGGCAATGAAAAAGATGAATCAAAAACAACCGTTACTACTGATGCAACATCTACAACGAAAGCCATTATACAATCTGAAAATGTAGATTATATGAGTGATGGCCTAACTATGAAAGGATTTGTATCTTACAATGCTGATACCACAAAATTAAAACCTGTTGTGCTTATATTACCTGAGTGGTGGGGTATTGGCGAGTACACACGTGGACGTGCAATGCAATTGGCAGAACTTGGATATTTGGCTTTTGCAGTAGATATGTATGGAGAAGGTAAAACAGCTGAAACCCCTGTTGAGGCAGGAAAATTGGCTACTCCATTTTATACCAGTGCCACGCTTGGCAAATCAAGGTTTGATGCCGCATTTACAAAAATTAAAACATACAAATTTGCAGATACAAATAGAGTTGCTGCTATTGGTTATTGTTTTGGAGGAGCCATGGTTTTAAATATGGCCAGAGCTGGAGAACCATTAAAAGGAGTAGTAAGTTTTCATGGTAATTTAATCGGCAATACATTGGATAAAAATTTATTGAAAGCAGATGTATTGGTTTGCCATGGCGATGATGATAAATTTGTTTTGCCAGCTGAAGTAGCTACATTTAAAAAGCAAATGGATTCTGTTGGTGTTAGCTATACTTTTAAAAATTATGCAGGTGCTACACATGCTTTCTCAAACCCTGCCGCTACAGAAAAAGGAAAAAAATACAATATACCGGTGGCTTACAATGCTGCTGCAGATACATCTTCGTTTAATGAAATGAAAATATTTTTTGAAAAGATTTTTAAATAATACAAAAAAATAAAGCAGGAGAAAATCCTGCTTTATTTTTATAAATTCTTTTTTTGTATAGTTGCTCGCCCAAGCGAACCCTTATCTACTTCAACATGTTCTTCTACATTAGTGTAACCTTGATCCTTCATAGTAGTGGCAAGTGTAGTTATTTCTTTTACAAAAGTTTCTACCTGCACTTTTTTTAGTTCTTTTAAAGTAAATGCCATATCGTATTCGCCTTCTTTACCCATAGGGCAAATGCTGTCGTAAGTAATTTTTTTAATTTTATTCTTCTTTTTAAATGCAGCTACATAATCCAGTAATGGTTTATTGCTAGGTACACCACAGCACATACTACCAAATTTTACAACCACTCTGTATTTGTTTATTTGTGCAATACTATTCATAGTTATAAAAAATAATAAGGTAATTACAAGTATTTTTTTCATATGTTTATTTTAAGGGGAAAGATATTTCATTTTTTTGAAAACTACCTTTTGTACATTGTTTACAGAATAATTTATCACTTCTTTAGCATCTTCCATTATCTTTTTGCCAGATGTCACTTCAAAATACAATTCTTTTCCTTTTAATTCATAAAAAGAAGTAAGCATAATACCTTCCGTTTCAAAAATACTGTATAATTTATTGTCAAATAAATAATCTTTTAATTCAATACCATCGCCTTCATCTGTCACGTAAGTCCCGCTGACTTTATCTTTTAAACGAAGTGTATATTTTTTTGTAACTGGCATTTTTGTAGAAATATATTCCGACTTCCACATCCAAGATGTATCGGTTTGTTTTTTTATAGTAAGCAAAACGGTTATTGTATCTTTTAAAATTCCTTTACTGTAAATATGCATTGTGCCTTTCCAATTACCAATACATTTATTGGGAAAAAGTGTTTGTGCATTTAATAAGCTGCAATAAAAAATTAGTAATATGCTAAATATTTTTTTCATAAATTTTATTTTACCCTTTCTTTCAAAACTTCTTCTACATCTTGCAAGGTTACATTTTTTGATTTCAATAAAATTAATAAATGATACAACAAATCAGCGGCTTCATTTTTAAATAAATCATCGTCATTATCTTTCGCTTCTATCACCAATTCCACCGCTTCTTCACCTACTTTT
>JANOZW010000121.1:0-2138 GCA_031429575.1 Ferruginibacter sp. | reverse complement strand
TGGATCTCAAAGTACTTTCTATATCCAATCATTTAATAATGGGCTCACATGGTCTCAAATGCCAACGCTTGATCCTATTGATAGCTTATCTGAATATAACCCATCTTTTTTCTGGGTTGTTAACGGAACTACATTGAGGGTTAGGGCAAAATATAAACCATGTAATAATTTTTATGCAGTAGACATAAAGCCAGGTGATTTAAATAGTCGTTTTGTCTTTTATCCAAATAGGCCCGTTCCTTGTGTTCCTGCAAGCATTCATGATAATTATATAAACTATACTCAGCGTGGCGATAAACGCATGTATTATGTTGCCACTATTCCAATTGGAAATTTATTAGCTGTCTTAAAAATTATTAGATATTATTGAGGCAATAATTTGCGCTAAGCAGTCTAATTTTTTTCAATAAACCCCTTCCGGCGAAGAAATGAAGTATTGCATTAGTGTGGTTGAGTTTGTGTGCCATAATTATAAATTTATAAAGATTTTAAACCCAAAACTACAAATTTATAAATGTCATTCTATTTGCAAAATGTTCAACTTTCAAATCTTTCAATACACCAACTGCACCGTATCCTTTATAACCCCCATTACAAAAACACTCTGTACGTTTCCTATATTTTCTATTTGGCTAAGTTTGTTTACATGAAAATTGTAGTACGAATCCATATTTTCTTCTACTACTTTTAGCATAAAATCAAACTCGCCACTTATGCTGTAGCATTCTATAATTTCGTTCATTTCGTTTATGGCATTAATAAATTTTATGCCTGCGTTTTTGCTATGTGCTTTTAACGACACATAACAAATTACCATCAAACTTTTTTTTACTTTGCTATGATCTACAAGTGCGGCATATTGCTTTATTACGCCTTCTGCTTCTAATCTTTTTATACGCTCATGCACAGGTGTAGTGCTGAGGTGTACTTTTTCGGAAATTTCTTTCACCGTTATTCTTGCATTTTGTTGCAGCAAGGCAAGTATTGCTTTGTCTTTTTTATCGAGCGAAAAAACTTCTGTAGCCGTTTCTTCTTTTACAAGTTGTTTTGCCATAGTAAATAGTATTTTTATGCTGCTAAATTAGTAAATTATTGTATTTTATCCTAAATATTAACTTTAACATAGGATATTTTTCTAGTGAGAGTATATTTGCAGTGTAGGAAAGGTTGTGGGTTACGGGTTGGTAGGTTACGGGTTACGAGTTGAAGGGTTACGTGTTTTTCCAAAGCGATGTTTGTTCCTTTTATTTGAGATTTAAAAAGTTTTGAATGAAAATAGTGAAGCTTGAGTTAACCAAATAACGCCGATAAAAGATCAATAAAGAGATACTGTTGAACGGAGCGTCGCCAACGAAGTTCAATCAAGGATATTGGCTCGTAAACAAAAATAAAAAATTGCCGAAGGCATTTTAATGATAAATGTGATTCGGCTTTAAAACAAAATGAATAAATTTTTTCGTAAATAAATGAGTGACGAAAAAAGTTTAGGGATTGATTTAACCAACCCGAAACTCTTCAACCCGTAACTCACAACATTAAAAAACAATTTAACAATTTAACATGGAAACATCAACAATTACAGGCATCGATTTTAGCCTAAAAAACAAAGTTGCAGATATGAGTCTTGCAGCATGGGGTCGTAAAGAAATTATGCTTGCCGAAGCAGAAATGCCAGGTCTTATGAGCGTAAGAGAAGAGTATGGTAACAGCAAACCATTGGCAGGCGCACGTATTGCAGGTTGCTTACACATGACGATTCAAACTGCGGTTCTTATTGAAACTTTAACGCACCTTGGTGCTGAAGTAAAGTGGAGTAGCTGTAATATATTTAGTACACAAGACCAAGCTGCTGCTGCAATAGCAGAAACTGGCCTTGGTGTATTTGCATGGAAAGGACAAACAAACGAAGAGAGCGATTGGTGTATAGAGCAAACATTATTTTTTGGTGGTGCAGATAGACCATTGAATATGATTTTGGATGATGGCGGAGATTTGACCAACATGGTTTTTGATAAATATCCTGAATTAATTTCTGGCATTAAAGGATTGAGCGAAGAAACAACTACAGGTGTACATCGCTTATATGAGCGTATGGCTGCAGGTACGTTGCCTATTCCGGCAATCAACATTAATGACTC
>JANOZW010000120.1:0-7469 GCA_031429575.1 Ferruginibacter sp. | reverse complement strand
AAAATGGATCTCCTTTAGTAAGAAAAATTGTTTCTGCATAATCTATTGTACGACCAGAAGAAAGATATTCCGATTTATCGTGTTCATTATAACATACAAGGTCGGCCACTTGTTCACCTTCTAAATCTATAACTTTTAAATATTGTCCGGCTTTTAAATTAAAAGACGTACCACTTCTTGGCTCAATAATATTATAAGGGTCCATAATTAATTTTTAAAGTATATTAAAATGAATTGCCATAATTTTTACTACTGTATTGAACAATCTTGGGAATACTGCATGCTCACTCATCATCGGATTGATAGAAACTGAGAGAGCCATATCTACTTTCTTAACACATAATAGCAGGTTATTATATTTATTGACTTGTTTTGGAATTTTTTTTAATATTTATTCTTTACTTTCAAATACAAAGATCATTTTATCAAAAAACATATTATTGTATAATTATGCAAATATTTTACATCATTTACATCACTTAATTAAGGAACGTAAAAAATACAAAAAAAACACGATGAATAACATCGTGTTTTTTATGGGAATGATTGTTGTTATACAATAAAAGGATCTACAATAGCCAATACTTGTGCAGCAGTAAGCGGTTCATCAAAACCTTCTGAAGCGGCAGCAGCGGTGTTAAAAGTGCCACCAAGCCCTACAATATTTACACCTGCTTGTGTTGTTATTTCTTCGCCTGCATAACTTAAATTAATGTTAGATTGTGCAGATGGAAAATCAATTCCACTGTAGTTTAGCGTAATCCAGGGTTTTAAAGGTTTTTGAGAAGCAGGTATTGCAGCATCTAATGCTCTTCGCATTTGCCTGATATGCGCTGCGTGCCTTGCTTCTACTGAATGAATATTTAATGCAGCAGTAAGTGCTGTTCTATTACTTTGCAAATTTGTTGCTTGCCCTTTATATGCTCTTACGCCAGTATCTTCAAAAGTTTGCGCCATGGCTAACTGCACAGCATAATTAGTAAGATATCCTGTAAAAGGTCCTACACCTGAACCATTACCTGCCGTAAAATCAAAAGTAGGTTTAGCAATAGCCGCAGCACCTAAAACTGATTTTAGAAAAATAACGTGTTTGTTTTCGTCATTTCTAATTTTTGTAAGTGCCGCTTGTGCTGCTGCTGGTGCAGTAAGGTAGCCAACAGAGCCAACAATATTTGTATAAAATTCTGCTTCCAAATATTCTAGCGTTAATGCAAAATTTAAGACACTGTTTACGTCTCCAGGTGTTTGTCCATAGGCCCTGCTAAACATAGATGCTACCATTGTAGGTACAGCAGCCAAAGCAATTTTACTTGAAATGTTTGTAAATTTTTTCATTACACTTCTTCTGCTATCAAACCTTCCGTAAACTTCTGGATCTACTTTTTCTATTTCTGATATTATATTTTGTAAATTCATAATTGATTATTTTAAGATGGTAAATTACTAGCGTTTAATTTTGTTTTGATGTAGGTACCTGCAATTGCCAACACTTGTGCAGGTGTACGTGCCATATCTAAACCATTGGCATCCGTAGTGTCAGCAAAGGTTCCATTAGATAACAAATCAGCAATAAGTGCTGCATGCCTTGCTTCTACAGAAACAATTTTTCCTGCAAGGGTAAGGTATGTTGGCCCATTACCGGTTGTAGAAATTAATTGCCCTGCGCCATTGTAAGCGGTTACACCCAAGTCTTCAAAAGCTTTTGCAGTAGTAAGCACACTCGTTCTACTTGTAAAATCAATGCTTGAAAAATCTACTTCTAAAGATGGAATGATAGAAGCTGGCGCTGCGGCAGTAATGGCTGCTTTAAAAAATTCACGATGCCCAACTTCATGGTTACGAATATCAGTTAGGTATTCCGTTTCTAAAGCAGACATGCCTGAATACGGCGCTGCCACTACTCTTACATAAAATGCAGCTTCTAATTGTTCCAATGCATAAGCATAATTTAAAATACCTACATCGCCACTGCCAAGGTTTACACCACCATCTGTTATTACATCATCATCATTTTTGTTACATGCACTTCCAATGGTGATAACTGCTGCGGAAGCACCAAAAAATTTAAGCATATTTCTACGCTGCATACCATAGTTGGAAATTGCATTAGCTTTCTCAACTGGTGGCGGAAAAATTGTTTTTTTCATTTTTAATTTTTTAAAATTTATTAGAAAATTGTTGAAAGTAAATAGGTATAGGGTATTTAAATACTCAATTGATATCACTAGATATTGATGAGGTACGATTTGCTTAAAAAAATCGATTAAATAAAATCAATCAAATCTTGGTTTAATTTTTCTTTTTCCGTAAAAAAAAGCCCGTGTGGCGCACCTTCATATACTTTAAAAATAGAATTGGTTATCATAGCTGCTGACTGATCACCAGTAGCTTTTATAGGAACTGTTTTATCTTTATCGCCATGTATAATAATAGTTGGTACATTTATTTTTAGTACATCTTCTCTAAAATCTGTAGATGAAAAAGCCTTTGCACAACCAATCGTAGCCAATGGAGATGCATCCATTGTAGATATTAAAGCATTGGCTAAATATGCATTACTTACTGGATTGTTCAACAAGCTATCTCCATAAAAATCTTTGTTAAACGATTCAAAAAAAGTAGGTCTATCAGCCATCATACCTGTGAGCATGTTGTCAAAAACATCTTGGGGCACACCATTAGGATTGTCAGCAGTTTGCAGCATATAAGGCACTACCGCACTTATTAAAACAACTTTAGCTATTTTTTCTCCGCCATATTTAGAAAAATATCTCGCTATTTCTCCACCGCCCATAGAAAAACCAACCAAGGTTATTTCATTGGTATCTAATGTATCAATTAGTGCTTTTAAATCACTTGCTAATGTATCGTACTCATACCCATCAAAAGGCCAATCAGATTTGCCAAACCCACGCCTATCGTAGGTTATACAGCGTAATCCATTTTTTGTAAGCTCTGTAATTTGATACTCCCACATAGAGCTGCACAATGGCCAACCAGATACAAAAATTACCGGCTTTCCTGTTCCTAAATCTTCGTAATATAATTTTATAGATTTTGCATTGTCTTTTTCTGCATGAAAGTATGGCATAATTAAAAATTAGAGATGAACAAATTGATTGTTTGATATAAATTGTAAATCTCACTTTAATTAATCCAAGATGAATTATACAATTGTGGAAAATGTTTACATAATTCACATCAAGCATTAAAACATTAAACTTGAACTACAATTTTCTTTTTTTTCTTCAAACTAAATTTTCCTATTTGCGGTTGGTTATCGCCCAGCAAAAATCCAAAAGGTTTTAACTGATCAATTCTATCGAAAATTACTTTTATAATGGCTGTAAGTGGTATGGCTAAAAACATACCTGCAATGCCCCATAGTGCCCCACCAATTAATACCACAATAATAGAAACCAATGCATTTATTTTTACTTTGCTTGCCACAATTTTGGGCACAATAAAATTATTATCTATAAATTGTACAATGATGTATAATATAAAAACCCATAAAGCCGTAATGGGGCTTTTTGTAGCTAGCGCCATTAGCATGGGTAATGCAATGGCTACTAGCCCGCCTATGTAAGGAATCATATTTAGCAAAGCGCCTATTACCCCAATCAATATCGCATATTGGACACCCAATACCAACAAGCCAATAGAGTTTAATGCAGCCACCACAGCAGCTTCTAGCAACAACCCTATTAAGTAACTTTGTATCAGTGTTTTTGTTTGTAACAATACTTCTGCCACTACAGGGTGCTCATTGTTTTTAAACAATTGAGCTATAAACTCCAGCAACAATGGCTTATAAAAAAGTATCATAAAAATATATACAGGTAATATAAATAGCAATACCAGCATACCGCCAAACGTGGTAATTACAGAACCAATTACAGCGGTACTATTGTTCATACCTTCCGATTTTGTTTTATTTATCCACGCATCAATTTTTGGTTTGCTAATATTTAAATTGGTAGAAAACCAGTTTACACAATCATTGGTTAAACTGGCAAATCGCTGTTTAAATTGTGGCACTGTATCGTTAAACATAGCGGCTTGTGATACTATAAAATAGGTAATAGAAAGTATAACTATTAATGCCAATAACACGGCTACAAGTATTGCAATCACCCTATTAAACTTCAACCTTGTTAATAAGTTTACAAATGGGTTGAGTAAAATAGCAATAATCGTAGAAAATATTAATGGAACAATAATGTCTGCTCCAATGTATAAAATGAAAAAGAAAGAAACCAATCCCATTATAATTTGAGAAAGTTTTAAGTATAGAGGCAATTTATTAGTAGTATTATCCATAATTTTTTTAATTTTAAAAAAGAGTT
Source organism: Ferruginibacter sp. (assembly GCA_031429575.1). Classification (GTDB taxonomy): domain Bacteria; phylum Bacteroidota; class Bacteroidia; order Chitinophagales; family Chitinophagaceae; genus Ferruginibacter. The sequence continues at coordinate 3,120 of JANOZW010000120.1, read as the reverse complement.
CATATAGAATATTAGCATTATATCCAGAAAAAATGCAGTAAAATAATTTACTGCAGTTTTCACTTTAAATAAACCTGGTCAAAACTTATGCCTCTGTTTCTTCTAATTCTGCCGCCTCTATATTAATAGTAGCTACAGCAACTTCTGTTAATTTTGCATCAGCAGATTTTTCTTCTGTGAGTGTTTCTTCAAGTAAAGTTGCTGCCTCAGACAAACCTAATGTAACCGCAAACTGGTGAAGCGTGCCATAAGTAGCAATTTCATAATGCTCCACTTTTTGCGCTGCTGATATTATCCCTGCATCACGCATAGGGCCTTTTTCGCAAGACTCAATTATTTCTCCAGCTTCTCTAACCAAACCATCCATGGCTTCGCATTTTTTTGCAACCGCTTTCTTTTCAATGCTAGCAAAAACTTCCTCCAACCGACTAACCTGCTCAATGGTTTCCTCTAAATGACTTTTTAAAGCATCTAACAATTCAGATGAAGTAGCATTTTTTATCATTTTTGGAATGGCTTTCGTCAATGCTTTTTCTGCCCAATAAATATCTTTCAATTCATCTTCAAATAATTTCATTAATTGAGAATGCTTCATTCCACCATTTTTTGAAGCAGGCATTCCATTTTTTGAGCTAGCCGTTACAGACTTAGAAGTAGCTTGTGCTACTGGTGCAGTTTTTTTTGTTGTTTTCTTTTCCATCTTTATTTTTTTATTGTTTTAATTGTTGTTTCGTTTTTAACATTTTTATCTCTTGCTCCTACATGCGGCACTGCATCTACATCTACCTCTGTACTAGGTTCAGCATTTTCTTCTATTTCCACTACCTCTTTCTGTACAGGATCTTTAGGGTCTGGTGCTTCTTTATTAAAATCTTGGTATGTTTTGTCATTTAAAATTTTGGTATTAGCCAAAATATTTCCTTTTGCCTTTTTTTCCATCGTACATAATATTTTATTTAATAAAAGAAATTTCATCACAAAAGTGTAATTCTTTCATGAACCTTTTATTACATTATTTTAATAAAACATTGCATGATTCACACTTTTGAGAAATTAGATTGTAACTCAATAAATAAAATATTGAAAAATGCAAACGTGAATAATATAATTTATTGCAAGAATTGTGTAATAATTTTTTATACCAGAGTGTTGACCTTAGCAGTATCAAATTTTAAAAAATAAAAAACATATTTATGAACAATGAAACAAATTTGCAAGGCAAAGAAGCTATAGAAATGGTAAAGAAATTAGCAAAAGAAATAGACATTTGTCTTTTTTGTACTAGCATAAAAACAGATGATGGTTCTACAGCAAGACCCATGAGTACGCAAGATGTAGATGATGAAGGGAATCTATGGTTTTTTAGTGATAAAAACAGTGATAAGAATAAAGAAATAGAAAAAGATAGCCGTGTACAATTATTTTACTCTGACCCTAGCAAAAGTGCTTATTTAGTAGTAAATGGTGAAGCAGAAATTATTATTGACTATGATAAAGTAGAAGAGTTATGGTCGCCGTTGGTAAAAACTTGGTTTAAAGAAGGGAAAGATGATCCAAATATTAGTATTGTAAAAGTAAATAATAAGTCAGCATACTATTGGGATACAGAAGGAAATAAAATGATAAATTTCTTTAAAATGATAGCATCTGTAGCTACAGGTACTACCTTGGTAGATGCAAAAGAAGGTGCGCTAAAATTATAAGTTATATCAATCACAAAAAATGCAGTTGAACAATTACAACTGCATTTTTTTATGCATGTACATTGAAAATAGCTTCTCTAAAAAACCCTTACCATGAAAAGATATTTATTCTTACTTATTTTTATTTTAAATATGTAAAATTTATATGCAGGATACTCGCACTATTCAGAACCTCAACTTGCACCTATTCAATTTGCAGATAGTACAAAGCCTTATTCATTGATAGCTGGAGGCAGCAAGGGCATAGGCTATGCCATAGCAGAGGCGTTGGCAAAACGAGGTTACAATTTAATTTTAATAGCTAGAAACCAAGATACCTTATTGGCAGCAAAAAATAAATTAGAAACGTTATATCCAATGCATATAGAAATATTATCAAAAGATTTAAGCAAAGAAACGGCTGCCGCTGAAATAGCTACTTGGTGCAATACCAAAAACATATCCTTAAAAATGCTTTGCAATGTAGCGGGCATTGGTGGTGCCAATGATTTTTTATCATATCCATTAGATAGTTTACAGTATATGGTACGGCTAAATGTAGAATCGATGATGAGTTTAACACTAATGCTTTTACCATTACTAGAAAAAAATGCACCTGCACATATTCTTAATGTAGCAAGCATGGCTGCCTTTGCACCTATACCTGCAAAAAATTTATACGCATCTACAAAATCAGCTGTATTGTATTTTAGCTATGGTTTACGATATCAATTAAAAGGTAAAGGCATTAGTGTTAGTTGTCTTTGCCCTGGCCCAGTATTTACAAAACCATCTATAGAAAAAGATACCAAAGAAAAACTAGGATGGTTTGGTAAACAAATGGCTGTATCTCCAAAGAAAGTGGGTGAAGTAACCGTGAAGAAGATGCTTAAAGGAAGAATGATAATTGTACCTGGCACGGTTTCTAAATTGGTTTCCATATTTATTCGTGCCATACCTAAACGATGGGCTGCGGCTATCTACTACAAATTAGGATAGAAAAACACAGATACATTAGGTAGGTGCATTTATAATTGTTGCAAGAGGTGACACCTTTATTATAGACTTTCTAGTACAAAAGCAGCGTTAAAAAAAGGTTTCAACTCTATTAGAAACATGCGAAAATTTTAAATGCGCCCCTTTGGGTGCATTTATATTATGTGTGAATAATGCAAAATTTTAAGCTAATTATGTAATTAATAATATGCAATAATAATCACCTTTACGAAGAAATATATTGCGAAATAATTAAAAAAAACAATATGCCTACTACAACAAAAAAAACCACCAAAAAAAGTGGAACAGAAAAAAACTCATTGGTAAATAACATCAATGCAAAAAAGAAAGCAGGCATATCTGCTCCCAAAAGTAAATCTACTGTTTCAAAAAAAGCATACAAGGAAATGGAAAACGACTGGGATAAGAAATAAATACTAAT
>JANOZW010000119.1:0-4875 GCA_031429575.1 Ferruginibacter sp. | reverse complement strand
TATTTATTGGCTTTCTTATTTTTATGATGATTAAAAAAATAGGACCTGCTGGCGGTTCTGGTGGCCCAGGCGGAATTTTTAATATAGGAAAATCTAAGGCTACACTTTTTGATAAAGGCACAAAAGTAAATATCAATTTTGGAGATGTAGCCGGGCTAGATGAAGCAAAAGTAGAAGTGATGGAAATTGTGGATTTTCTTAAAAACCCAAAAAAATATACGGCCCTTGGTGGCAAAATACCAAAGGGTGCATTGCTTGTAGGCCCTCCTGGTACAGGAAAAACTTTGCTTGCGAAAGCGGTGGCTGGAGAAGCACAAGTACCTTTCTTTAGCCTTAGTGGTAGTGACTTTGTGGAAATGTTTGTAGGTGTAGGAGCAAGCCGTGTAAGAGATTTGTTTAAGCAAGCAAGAGAAAAAGCACCATGTATTATTTTTATAGATGAGATAGATGCCATTGGACGTGCTCGTGGAAAAAATGCCATGATGAGCAATGATGAAAGAGAAAATACATTGAATCAATTGTTGGTAGAAATGGATGGCTTTGGTACTGATTTGGGAATTATAATTTTAGCTGCAACAAACAGACCAGATGTACTTGATACAGCACTACTTCGTCCAGGTCGTTTTGATAGACAAATTTCTATTGATAGACCAGACATGGTTGGAAGAGAAGCTATCTTTAAAGTACACCTTGGGCCAATAAAAATTTCTGAAACCTTGGATATACATAAACTTGCAGAACAAACACCAGGCTTTGCTGGTGCTGATATTGCAAACGTATGTAACGAAGCTGCTTTGATAGCAGCAAGAAAAAATAAAGAAGCGGTGGATATGAGCGATTTTCAAGATGCCATTGATAGGGTAATTGGTGGGCTTGAAAAAAGAAACAAATTAATATCTCCAGAAGAAAAAGAAATTATTGCATACCATGAAGCAGGCCATGCAATATGTGGTTGGTATTTAGAGCATGCTTATCCATTGCTTAAAGTTACGATTGTGCCAAGAGGTACTGCAGCATTGGGTTACGCCCAATACACACCAAAAGAACAATATTTATACAACACCGACCAACTGCTAGATCAAATATGTATGACACTTGGTGGGCGTGCTGCAGAAGATATTTTCTTTGGAAAAATTAGTACTGGTGCAAGTAATGATTTGCAACAAATTTCTAAAATTGCATACAGTATGGTAACAGTGTATGGTATGAACGAAAAGCTTGGAAACATAAGCTACTACGACCCTGCACAAGAAAATATGTTTACCAAACCATACAGTGAAGAAACAGGAAAATTAATAGATCATGAAGTACGTTTATTAATAGAAGACGCATACATAAAAACAAAAGCATTGCTTACTGAGAAAAGAGGAGATGTAGAAAAGTTAGCTAAAGAATTGTTGGTAAAAGAAGTGTTGTTTAAAAGTGATGTAGAATCATTAATTGGTAAACGCCCTTTTGAAGAAAAGAAATTATTAGATGTAGATCCAAAAAATGAAATAGCAAAAGAACCATCAGCATCGCTTGATGAAGAATTAATAAACCCACCATCAATTTAAAAGGAACTATGGCAACAACTGCTAAAGAAAATATTTTAAAACGCATAAGGGAGGCACTGAGTAATCCAGTGCCTTTGCCTTTTCCCAACAGCGAAGGCAATAGTGATGTATTTGTAAATACCAACGAAGATCCATTGGTTTTATTTGCACAAGAATTTACAAAGCTACAAGGCAAGTTTTCGTTTTGCGCTAATAAAGAAGATTTACAAGACCAACTTGCAAAACTGATTGAAGAAAAAAACTGGACAAAAATTTATTCAGTAGAAAATAAGTGGAATAATATTTTACAAAATATTTCTATTGAAAGTTATTCTCATTTACCATCTTGCGAAGTATCTATAACGAGTTGTGAAAACCTAGTTGCTCGCACTGGTACGATGGTACTCGGTGCTGCACAAACAAATGGGCGCACGGCAAGTGTGTATGCACCTATACATATATGCATAGCATACACAAGCCAAGTAGTATATGATGTAAAAGATGCACTCGTTGCATTAAAGGAAAAATATGGAGATGGTTTTCCAAGCTTTGTAACATTTGCAAGTGGTCCAAGTAGAACTGCCGACATTGAAAAAACATTGGTTACCGGTGTGCATGGGCCAAAGGAAGTGTATTGTTTTTTGGTGGAGGGGTAGAGTTTTTTGAATATTGCTATGTATAATGAAAACGACAAGAGTGAATAAATAGAACACCTTCTTCAATTTTATAAATTATTCTGTGCTCATCATCTATTCGTCTGCTCCAAAAGCCTTTAAAATCCCCTTTTAATGGCTCAGGTTTTCCAATACCAATAAATGGATTACGTTGAATTTCTTCAATTATTCTCATAATTCTCAAAGCAAGTTTTCTATCATTTTCAATCCAGTAAACTAAATTAGAAAGTGCCATGTTTGAAAAACTAAACATTTTTATTTATCATTTTTTCAAGCTCCTTCTTTGATTTGGTAACAACTTTCCCTTGATTAATTTCATCGAGCGCTTTATACATCATAGCCTTGTTAGCAGGCGTACTCATTAGATAATCTGTTTCTTCCATTTCATTATAATCATCTAACGACATTACAACAACGGTTTTGCCATTACCATTTACAATAAGTGTATCATGATTATCCGTTACACTATCAATATAAAATTTTAAATCTTTTCTAAATTGAGACATATTTGCTACTAACATTGTACATAATTTTGTACAAATATATGTAATTACTTTATGATTGTGCTTTAAAAACCATTGCTGAAAAATTAATTTTGTATTGAATAGGACATTTATTTAAGTTAAATTTTAATAGATACTTACATAAACAAAATAAAATCATACTTTTAATTGATACAATATAATCAAAAAAATATATGAACACAAACCCGAATAATCTTTTTGTTTACGGCTCCTTACGTAGCGGCTTTAAAAACCCAGCATACGAATATATTACACAATATTTTACATACGCAGGAGAGGCTTTAATAAAGGGACAATTTTATGATGCAGGCACACATCCTGTAGCTATTGCAACAAGCAATGAAGATATGATTGTGGGTGAGTTATACACATTAAATAATACAGAGGATTTTTCGTGGGCTTTTGAGCAATTGGATGATTACGAAGGTGTGCATGTAGAGGCAGGCGAAACACCATTATATAAAAGAGCAATAGTACAAGTTTTTCAAGAAAATAAAATTATTGATGCTTGGGTATATTGGTATAATGGAAGTATAGAGGGATTACCAAAAATTGAAACTGGGGATTTGGTTCAGTACCTTCAACAAAAAAACCAAGCTTAGTTTGTTGAATGGAAGCTTCAAAAAAAATATATTTCTTATCAGATTTTCATTTAGGTGCGCCAGATGCGGCGAGTAGCCTTATACGTGAAAAAAAAATCGTACAATTTTTAGATGTCATAAAAAAAGACGCAGCTGTAATTTTTATTGTAGGCGATTTGTTTGACTTTTGGTACGAATATAAAAAAGTAGTGCCTAAAGGATATGTACGCATATTGGGTAAAATAGCAGCGATAACGGATACTGGTATTCCAATACATTTTTTTGTAGGCAATCACGATATGTGGATGAAAGATTATTTTCAAAAAGAATTAAATACCAGCGTTTATTTTGAACCTGCAGAATTTACATTTAATGGAAAGCGCTTTTTAATAGGTCATGGCGATGGACTAGGCCCAGGCGATGAAGGTTATAAATTTATTAAAAAAATATTTAGAAACCCTATTTGCAAATGGTTATTTGGCATATTACCACCAAGAATGGGAATTGGCTTAGCCGATTTTTTTAGCAAAAAAAGTAGAGCAAAAACAGGTACGACTAATGAAATATTTTTAGGAGAAGAAAAAGAATGGCTAGTTGTTTACGCTAAAGAAATATTACAAAAAGAGCATTACGATTATTTTATTTTTGGGCATAGGCATTTACCTTTAGATATTGCTTTAAACGAAAAAAGCAAATACATAAACCTTGGCGATTGGATAAAATATTTTACGTACGCTGTTTTTGATGGAGAAAAATTATCCTTGGAATATTATAAAGATTAATAAATCCTAAAACTATTTTAAGTGAAAAAGCCTTTAAAACCTACTTTTTTTTTACTTCTTTTAACAGCTAATTTTCGTAAATTTACCTAATGGAGAATTCACCTGCACTCAAAGCCCTCATACGCAAAAACGCCTTCCTCTTTTGGTATTCAAAAGACAGTGAAAAGGAAAACCTACCCTTACCTGTAGTGCTAGAGTTTTTTATTAATTATGCCAAGCTAGAAGACATAAAAGAACTTTTTGACATTGTAGGTATAAAAAATGCTGCTAAAGTTTTTTTTGAGCAGATAGCAACTTCTGAAAGGGTGGCTAATAATTACGAAAAAGTATCAAAAAATTATTACACCTTACTATTTAATAAATATGCATCTTGATAATCTAAATAAAGATCAAAAAGAATTACTGCCTTTTTTAAGTAAATATGCTAAAAGTTATTATTTAGTTGGAGGTACAGCTATTGCTCTCCATTTAGGTCATAGAGCTTCTATAGATTTTGATTTATTTACATTAAAAAAAATCAATAGTACACTTGTAAAGAAACATGTAGCCACATCTGGATTTTCTTCTCAAGTAATTGCACAATTACCAGATCAAATACATTTTGTTTTGAATAATGTTAAACTTACTTTCTTTCAATTTCCATTTGAGATAAATGCAGAAATTAAACATACTAATTTTAGAATTCCCGACCTTTTAACCCTTGGAGCTATGAAAGCATTTGAACTTGGTGGTAGGGGCAAATGGAAAGATTACGTAGATTTATATTTTATTTTAAATCA
>JANOZW010000118.1:0-9098 GCA_031429575.1 Ferruginibacter sp. | reverse complement strand
TTTGTTACTCAATAAACCATCACTGGTTGTTAAATGTTTAAATATATAATCTGCATTTTGAGCATAGCCACGCTCACATATACATACAAATGCAAGCAGTAAAACAATAATATTTTTTTGTATAGAAATAAATGAGGCTTTATGTAAAGCTACAGTATTTAAAGGCAGCGTAGTTTTCGTTGCCTCATTCATTCTTGCCGTTGCATAATTGATTTTTTAAAATAGCACATTATTTCCCTTTTAATTTTTCTAAAAGCACACTACCTAATTGATACTACACTTTGCCTAAGTGGCTATTTCATATCGTTTATAACCTATCTACTTTTACTTATCAAATAAAGACAGATGGCAGTATTGATAAATAATATCATTGATAAAACAAACGAATTAGAAGAAGAATTAAAAAGCACAGGACTTTGGAAAAAAAATACGCCTTCATGGGTGCAGGGTTTCGATGATAGTTTTAATTCATCTAAAGCAGATTTTGCAGAGTGGTTACAATTTGTTTTTGTACCAAACCATTTGCTTCAAAACAAAAATATATCTGTAGAAGAAAAAAACTTTTTAGTGCCACATGCTATAAAATTTTTTGGAGATGATGTGAGGAAAGGGAAGTTGTTACAAATATTAATTGAAATAGATTCTTTATTATAAAATAATTAAATGAAAAAATTATTACCATTTGCCATCCTTTTCTTGTTTGTAAATAAGATGAATGCACAGAATGTAGGTATTGGTAATGCTACCCCATTAATGAATTTGCATGTTTCTAGTACAGATAGTGCGGTAGCTTTATTGGAAAATACTCAAACTTTATTTCCAAATGTGAGCAATAGCCTTTATTTTAAAACAGGTAGTGGGTCATTTCCTTATACAGGTGCAATAAAAACGATAGGGCAAGGTACGACTACTGCTAGATTAGGTTTTTATACCTATGCTGCTGCTTCGGCAAATGGTTTATTAGAAAGATTAAGCATTGTTGATAATGGGTATGTTGGTATAAATACAATCAATCCATTAGCAGCTCTTCATGTAGAAAAATCCCATGTACTATTTACTGGTCCAATTGTATTGCCTGCAAGTGCTACAGCACCACCTGCAAGTGGCGCAGGCAAAAGAATGTTTTGGTACAATGATAAAGCAGCTTTTCGTTCAGGCAGTGTTTCAGGAACTGAGTGGGATCAAAGCAATATTGGAAACTATTCATTTGCGGCAGGCATTAATACAAAAGCTTCGGGTGATGCATCTATTGCTTTAGGTGGTGGCGCAGAGGCTACAGCAGACTATTCTACCGCAGTGGGTCTTAATTCAATTGCATCCGGGCTTTACTCAACTGCAATAGGAAAAGATGTTACAGCATCTGGTTTAAGTTCAACTGCATTGGGTTCTTCTACAACTGCATCTGGAGATTATTCCACATCTATGGGATTTTTAACGGACGCAACACAATATAGCTCAACGGCCATTGGGAATAATGCAACAGCATCTGGCCTTTTTTCAACTGCAATAGGCACTAAGGTTTCCACAATTGGATTTAGAGGTGCATTAATATTGGGCGATGAAGGGCAAACGCTGCTTTTTAGCCGTACCAATTGTGTACGCAGAGATGAATTTCGAGCAAGATTTGATGGGGGTTATACATTTTTTACAAATACGAATGCTTCCACCGGTGTTTTTATGTTGAACGGCGCCAATTCCTGGAGTTCTGTTTCTGACAGTACAAAAAAAGAAAAATTTATAAAAACTGATGGCGAAAATCTTTTAAACAACATTAGTAAAATGCGACTGGGTAGCTGGAATTACAAATCGCAAAATGCAAAAGATTTTCGCCACTATGGCCCCATGGCACAAGAGTTTTACAATGCTTTTGGTAATGATAGCATTGGTAAAATTGGTTGCGATACTTTAATAAGTTCTGCTGATATAGATGGTGTGATGATGATTGGTTTACAGGCTTTGGAAAAAAGAAGTGCTGCATTGGCAGTAGAAAATAAACTTTTAAAAGCTGATAATACTGCCTTGCAAAATGAAGTGAATTTTATTAAAGAGGAGTATGTAAAAACTAATAAGTCATTAACAGATAAACTGGCTTTGTTGGAAAATAGAATTAATGAAGTGCTTGTAATAAAAGAGAACGAAACAAAATCAAAACTTGCGATTAATAAATAAAAAGTAAAGTATCATCAAACTTTAAACTCTAAAAAAATGAAAAAAATATTACTTTTTTTGCTCACAATCATTTTTGAAAATAACATCATTGCACAAAATGTAGGCGTTGGTACAACCACACCTAATGCAAGTGCCATATTAGATGTAACTGCTTCCAATAAAGGATTGCTTGTACCAAGGGTAGCACTTACTGGTATTACCGATGTTGTAACCATACCAACTGCAGCTACATCTTTATTAATTTACAACACTGCCAATGCTGGTAGTGGTGCATTGGTTGTTAGCCCTGGCTTTTATTATTGGAACAGTATAGTGTGGGTGCCATTTGTGGTAAGCAATAATAGTGCTGCATCGGCATGGTTGCTTGGCGGCAATTCGGGAACTTCTGCCAATGTAAATTATGTGGGCACTGCCGATAACCAACCGTTGGTTTTTAAAATAAACAATACCAATGCAGGGCTGTTGGGCACAACGGGCAATACATTTTTAGGTATAAATAGTGGTAATGTTTTAAACATTGGTGCAAGCAATGTGGCCATTGGAAGTGCCGCATTGTCAAAAACTACCAATCGCTCAAACCTTGTAGCAGTAGGCGATTCGGCATTGTTTAATAATGGCCTTGGGGCATCAACTCCGTCTGATGCTGTGTTTAATACAGCCCTAGGTTCAAAATCCATGTATGCAAATACAATTGGTAGTTTTAATAGTGCAATGGGTTTTGAAGCATTAAACAGTAATGTAAATGGATACAATAATACCGCCACTGGTTTTAGAGCATTATTTTTAAACAGCACCGGAAATTATAATACCGCAAATGGTTACCAATCTTTAGGATCTAATACAATAGGAAACAATAATACTGCCACTGGACAATATGCTCTGGTATCAAATACTATCGGAAGTAAAAATACTGCAGCAGGTGTTTCATCTCTTTTTCAAAATATCAGCGGAGAAAATAATGTAGCAAATGGATATCAAGCATTGCAAGAAAATACAACTGGCTATAGTAATACGGCCATTGGTAATAATGCACTTAATAAAAATACCAACCGCTCAAACTTAGTGGCAGTAGGCGATTCGGCATTATACAATAATGGAATAGGCACTACACAGTCCATTGAAGCCGCTGGGAATATTGCAGTTGGTTCAAAAGCATTATTCTTTAATACAAAAGGTTATTTTAATACAGCCATTGGCGAAAAGGCATTGTATTCAAATACAACTGGGGCTTACAATAGTGCAGTAGGGTATCAATCTTTATTTACGAATACAACCGGACAGAATAACACTGCTTTAGGATATCAATCTCTTTTTGCAAATACTACAGGAAATCAAAATACAGCGTATGGGCACCAGGCATTGACTTTCAATTCAACAGGAACTTATAATGCAGCTTTCGGTTCAACAGCATTACCATTTAATACAACCGGAAACTATAATAGTGCCATAGGAGCTTTTACATTATACTCCAACACTACAGGCAGTAGTAATACCGCCAACGGATACCAGGCATTAAATTATAACATAACAGGCAGTAATAATACTGCAAACGGTTTTTGGGCATTAATTTCTAATACAACAGGGATTAGTAACGTAGCAATGGGTAGTTCAGCATTAGCAAGTAGTACCACAGGCAGCAATATAGTGGCCATTGGAGACTCTGCCCTTTTTAATTACAACAATAACGCTTCAACTTCTTTATTTGGAAATAATACTGCGGTTGGTTCTAAAGCTTTATACACTGCTACTACAGGCACAAGCAATACTGCAGTGGGCAGCCAATCTATGTATTCAAATACCATTGGCAATTTTAATGTGGCAGTTGGTAATCAAAGTTTGCATAGTAATACAACTGGAGGAGGTAATGTAGCATTAGGCTTTTCGGCTATGAAGCAAAACACTACGGGATTGGGCAATATAGCCATGGGATATGGGGCAATGTACACCAACAATGCCAATTATAATATAGCAATAGGAAGTAGTGCGTTGCTCTTGAATACTTTTGGTGCAAATAATATTGCCATTGGTGCTGCGGCATTAAATAAAAATATTGGCGAAAATGGATTGGTAGCCGTTGGCGATTCTGCTTTATGGAATAGTACAGGGCAAGGGAATACAGCCATTGGCTCAAAAACCCTGTATGCAAATACAACTGGCATTTTTAATACTGCAACCGGTAAGCAATCTCTTTTTTCCAATACAACAGGCGGTGGCAATACCAGTAATGGTTATCGCTCTTTATATTCCAACATCAGCGGAGATGCTAACACTGCTATGGGTGCTTTCTCACTCGATAATCATGTTATCGGGGGCAGTAACACCGCTTTGGGAAATCAGGCTTTGTCAAGTGATTCTTCAGGTAATAGCAATACTGCCGTGGGAGGCAGTGCACAATATAATAGTAAGACAGGTACATCAAATACAAGCACAGGCGATGGAACGTTATATGCTAATCTCTCAGGAAGCAGTAATACCGCCATGGGTTACTTTGCCCTTCATAATATTACAAGAGGAGATAATAATACTGCAGTAGGTAGTGGTGCACTTTCTGGAGCATCATTAGTAAATAAAAATACTGCCATAGGTTACTCTGCCGATGCTCCAAGTACACTCAGTACAAATGCAACAGCCATAGGCGCTAATGCCATAGCCAATTGCAGCAATTGTATGGTGCTTGGCAGTGTACCTGGTTTAAATGGTGGTACAGCAAATATTAATGTAGGTATTGGTACCAATGCACCGCTAGCAGATTTACATATAAACCCTAATGGTGCAGGTACTATTTTAATTGGTACAAATAAAAATGCTGGTGGCTATACCAATTTAGAAATGGGTATTAACACACAAAGTAGCGGTTATGGTTTTATACAAGCTACCAAAGCATCGGGTAGCGCCTATGGCGATTTAATATTAAACCAAAGCGGTGGTAATGTTGGTATTCGTACTAGCACAGCACTAGCCCCATTGCATATTAAACAAAGCATAGAAACATTTCCTGTAAATGGTGGAGGATTAAGATTGGAAAGACTAACCAATGCCAATCATTGGGATGTAGCAACTGATAATGGCAACGATTTAGATTTTACTTACAATGGTGTTTTTAAAGTTTGGATGAGTGAGATAGATGGAGGATATAACAGTGCTTCTGATTTGCGGCTGAAAAAAGATATCCAATTAATAAGTACTGTGCTTCCTACCGTAATGCAATTGCAACCCAAAATGTACCATTATAAAGATGTGCAAGATGATGTACCGCTTTCTTACGGCTTTATTGCACAAGAAGTGGAAAAACTATTTCCCGATTTTGTAAAAACAAAAGGCCCCGATAATATCAAAGGCATCAACTATCAAAATTTTAGTGTGATAGCCATTAAAGCCATACAAGAGCAACAATTAATTATTGATGCTCAAAATAAAAAGTTAGAAGATTTTGAAAAAAGATTAGAAGCATTGGAGAAGAAATAGGCAGTTGGCAGAGGGCAGTTGGCAAAGGGCAGTTGGCAAAGGGCAAGAAGCAGTTGGCAAAAACATTTGGCAGTTTGCAAAAAAACATCTGTGAAAGTCTGAAAAATCTGTGGGATAAAATTAACCCTTTGCGCCTTTTGCTTTCTTAGCTTCTTTGCGTGAAAAAACAAAAAACTAAAAAATGAAAAAATATTATTTCCTGTGTTTATTTCCCCTGTTTTGTAACGCCGCCTATTGTCAGCAAGCCTTTAATTCTATTGGCGGTGCTGGCATAGCTGGCAACTTTAATATCGATTGGAGCATTGGCGAAATGATGCTCATAAAAACTGAAAAAGCAGAAGGTTTTACTCTTACACAAGGCTTGCTACAAGGCAAGTTAGAAGTATTTGAAACAGCATCAACCATTACAAATGGCGAACTTAATATACTGCCAAACCCTAGTGTGGGTATGCTTTACTTGCAAACAGTTTTTTTGCAACAAGGCAAATTACAAATGCAATTATATAACGCCGCTGGTCAATTGCTGATACAAAAAGAAGAAACACTTCTTGGTTTTTCTACAAAAAATATAAACCTATCAGCTTTTGCTAGCGGCAATTATTTACTAAAAATAATTTTTGTACCTACCAATGGAGAAACTAGAAAGCGTACTTATAAAATAGTGAAAATATGAGCAATTGGCAAAAAGCAATTAGCAAAAAAATGTGAGAATCTAAAAAATCAGTGTGAGAAAATAAACCCATTTCACACTTTGCTTCTTTACGTGAAACCAAATAAAAATAATTCATCAATTTAAAATTAAACCATGTTGCAAAAATTATTTTTTTCTTTCTTAATATTAGCTATAGCATTTACAGTAAATGCGCAAGTGCCCAATAAATTTAACTACCAAGCAGTAGCCCGAAATAGCTTAGGGCAGGTTATAGCCAATGCCAATATCAATTTGCGGCTTACCATACGCAGTGGCAGCGCAGGTGCTACACTCTATGCCGAAACTCGAAAAGTAACTACCAATAGTTTTGGTTTGTTTACCACTGTAATTGGCAGCCTTGGAGCTACCACTACAACGGGTAGCATTGCTGCAGTAGATTGGAGCCTAGGTAATACATTTTTAAGTGTGGAAGCTGACCCACTGGGCGGAACAAATTTTGTAGCACTGGGCAATACTGAACTGGTAAGCGTACCATATGCATTGTATGCAGTAAATGGAAAAATTGGAGCCACTGGTCCCGCAGGTGCTACAGGCCCACAAGGGTCACAAGGCATTACAGGAAACACAGGCACAGCGGGTGCTACAGGCACACAGGGGCCAATAGGTTTGCAAGGGCCAATTGGTTTAACGGGCGCTACAGGTGTACAAGGCATACAAGGTGTAGCAGGGCCAATAGGCGCTACTGGTAATACAGGGGCAATAGGTGCTAATGGAAAAAATACATTAATACTTACAACAGCCGAACCCATTGGGGCAAACTGTGCAACCGGTGGTGTAAAACAGGAATATGGTATTGATGCAAACAGTAACGGTATTTTAGATGTAGCAGAAGTAAATGCAACCCTTACAAAATATATTTGCAACGGTGCAACTGGCAGTGCTGCCAATGCATGGGGGCTTACCGGTAATGTGGGAACAAACCCGGCTGTAAATTTTATTGGTACTACGGATGATGCATCTTTAACTTTTAAAATTTTTAACGAACAAGCAGGTAAGGTTGAGGGATTCGTCAGTGCTGTTAGTAGTTCTTCTGGAAATGGAAATTTGTTTTTAGGTGTGGCAGCAGGCAGGGTAAATACTGGCTTAAACAATACAGGCATTGGCACACTTTCATTAGCTAATAATACGACCGGAAAAGAAAACGTTTCACTTGGATTAAATAGTTTGTACACCAATACAATTGGAAATCGTAATGCTGCAATAGGCACTTCCTCTCTTCGTTTTAATGCTTCGGGTTATAATAATACTGCTATTGGGTCTAATACTATGTTCTTTAATCAGAATGGAAATAACAATGTGGCAATGGGAGCTGATGTAATGCGTAGTAATCAAAACGGTAATAATAATGTAGCTCTTGGTGACTCTGCTTTGTATAAGAATACTGTATCTGATAATGTAGCTGTAGGCTCTAAATCTTTGTATGGTAATACAACCGGAACAGGAAATGCTGCATTGGGTTTTGAAGCTTTAAAAAACAATATTAATGGAATAAATAATACCGCAACTGGTTACCGCAGTCTACTAACTAATTTAAGCGGCACTAATAATACAGCAAATGGCTTCAGTGCATTAAGAGATAATTTAGTAGGGATAGATAACACAGCTATGGGTAGTGGTGCATTACTTTTAAATAAGGCAGACAATAATACAGCTATAGGTGCATTGGCTTTGCAATCAAATACAACTGGCAATCAGAACACTGCAAATGGCTCTAAAGCCCTACAATTTAACACAGGTAGCAAGAATACGGCAGTTGGTTATAATGCGTTAAATTTTAATGTTGATGGCTTTGACAATACTGCAATTGGCAGCCTGGCACTTTCAAAAAATACAACAGCTTATGGAAACACAGCAACAGGAAGGTCAGCCCTTTTTGAAAATATTGATGGAGGTCAAAATACCGCAAATGGTGTTTTTGCACTTTTTGCCAATACATCTGGCAGTAATAACACATCAATGGGAACTAATTCGATGACCGGAAATACTACAGGCAGTACAAATGTTGCCATTGGAAGTGGTGCATTACAAGGAAATATATCAGGCAATAACAATACTGCTTTAGGTCATGGTGCAGATGTAAATTCAGGCAATCTTAGTAATGTAACAGTTATAGGCTACAATGCAGCTTCAAATAATTCTAACTCAATAGTATTTGGTAATACAAGTGTTACTACATGGGCTTTGGGAAGAACAAATGTTGGCAGCGGAGCGGCTTTGCAAGTAGGCATTAATGCTACCAATGGAAATGCTGCATATCTAACATCTGGAGGTGTATGGACCAACGCCTCCGACTCCACAAAAAAAGAAGCCATCACTCAATTAGATGGCACAGATATTCTTACCAAACTAAAACAACTGCACATTACCCGTTGGAAATACAAAGGCACTAACGAATACCATATTGGCCCCATGGCACAAGATTTTTATCAACTGTTTAATGTAGGTGTTGATGATAAAAGTATATCGAGTTTAGACCCTGCTGGTATTGCATTAAAAGCCATACAAGCACAACAAGAAGAAATTGATTTATTAAAACAACAAATTAATTTATTAAAAGTAGAAATTGAAAAACTAAAAAATAAATAAGCTAGAAAAAGGTAATGTTATAAATATGTGTAATTAACAAGTAAACAATATACAAAAAATAAAAAATTATGAAATCAATTAAATTTTCAATGCTGGCTATCATTTTTGCAGTAAGCATTTTTTCATGCAAAAAAAGCACAACCGAACCCACTCCTGTACCTGTATT
>JANOZW010000117.1:0-58985 GCA_031429575.1 Ferruginibacter sp. | reverse complement strand
GCCCCTACAAGCAGTGTTATGAGATTTATATCTTCATGCTGCTCTGCACGAATAGCACTTGCTGGCTCATGTGTAATAGGCGGATAGTGTATAGCACGCAAAATACTATTACCATTATGCACATATCCATCAAAATAATGTTCATCTAAACCAAGGTATAAGGCTATGGCTTGTAATAATGCTGTTCCAGATTTTTCAAATCCTCTATACGCATCATCAAAGGTTTTATTAAAATCTGCTACCTCACTCACTTTCACATTATCTGGATATTCTTCTTCTTTGTAATTATCCCTCGGCACTTGCCCGTATTGAAAAAATTCTTTTAAATCTGGCGCATCGCTACCTTTTGCATGTTCTTTACCAAAACTGGTATATCCACGTTGTCCTGCTAAACCAGCTATTTCATATGCTTTTTTCTTTTCTAGTGGCAATGAGAAAAATTCTTGTACATACTGATATAAATCTGCAATTAAATGATCAGGCACACCATGATTTTTGACTGCTACAAAACCTACTTCTTCGTAAGCTTTACCAAGCTTTTGCACAAAATCATTTTTTCTTACAGAGTCACCACTTAAAAAATCTGCTAAATCAACGGAAGGGATAGACATGGTTTAATTAATAATTTGATGATTAATAAAATTATTTATGAAGGTAAGGATTAAATGTGTCAATTGGTCTTGGTAAAAAATAACCTTTTATCATTGCTAAGTTGGTTACACAAACTTGAATGTGATTTCTTGTTGTAAAAGAAGCTCCTTCATATATTTCTTTACCTTCATTGAATGTGCTCCTTACAGTATCGTAAGGTTTTTTATTATTTTCAACGAAAGATTGATGTGTGTATCGTATAACTGCACAGTCTAATGCTCTATTACTTCCTATATTTTTTGGGATTATACTATTTGTTTCTTTGTAAACATTTTTTAAATCCACAAAGGAAGTTTGTAATATTTCAATAGATTTTGGTTCCAAAAGATTTAAACAGTTTCCTAGTTCAATTATTGCACCTAAAACAAATGGAGTATTTATTTTCTTCTTATTAAATTGTTTTCCTTTTGTAACTTCTAAGGAATATTCTAAAGCTCTATGTGGATTTTGTTCCCAAAAATATACTCCTTCACCTAACCAGTCCCATGGATTTTTACTTTTAGTTAAATCATCTTTTCCATTCAAAATATTTAAACCAACTTCTCTATCGCAACTGTGATAACCAATAATGAAATGAGGATAATTGTTTGTCAAATTAATTTAATTTCTCTTTGGCAAATATTTTAATTTTTCTTTTGTACTCTTTTTCTTCTATTATTCCAGCATCAAAAAGAAACTTTATTGCTGTTTCTTTAGATTTAAGGGCTTTTTTTGTAGCGGATTTAATAGTTTCAATTGCTTCTTCAACTGTAGTTTTATACATTATGTAAAATTTTATAATTAAAAGTACAAATAAAAATTAATAATTACAATCCAAGTTTACTACTTATCTCCAACATCCTATCCATAGGTTTCTTAGCTGCTATCCTTAATTCTTCATTCATGGTTACTTCTGGCAATTCGTGTTTCATGCACAGATATAATTTTTCTAGTGTATTTAATTTCATGTAAGGACAATCATTACATGCACATGCGTTATTTGGTGGTGCAGGTATAAAAGTTTTTGTAGGATTATCTTTTTGCATTTGATGTAGAATACCAGCTTCGGTAACTACAATAAATTCTTGTGCATCGCTTCTTGTAGCATATTTTAAAATTCCACTTGTACTACCAATATAATCTGCTAAAGCCAATACAGGTGCTTCGCATTCGGGATGTGCCAATACTTTTGCATTTGGATGACGCACTTTTAGTTTGGTAATTTTTTCCATACTAAAAATTTCGTGTACCATACAAGCACCATTCCACAAAACCATATTGCGACCAGTTTGCTTATTTATCCAAGCACCAAGATTTTTATCGGGTGCAAAAATTATCTTTTGATCAGAAGGTAAACTTTCCACAATGGCTTGTGCGTTGCTGCTTGTGCAAATAATATCGCTCAATGCTTTCATACCTGCGCTACAGTTTATGTAAGTTATTACGATATGATCTGGGTGTTTATCCTTAAAAGCCTTAAATAATAGTGGTGGTGCACTATCACTTAAGCTACAACCAGCATTAAGGTCGGGTAGCAAAACTTTCTTTTGTGGATTAAGAATCTTTGCCGTTTCTGCCATAAAATGCACACCGGCAAAAACAATAATTTCCGCAGTGGTATTTTCTGCCTTTTGCGCAAGTGCTAGGCTATCGCCAATAAAGTCTGCCACGTCTTGTATATCTGGCTCTTGATAATAGTGCGCAAGTATAATTGCGTTCTTTTCTTTTTTCAATTTTTCAATCTCTTCAAAAAGATCTAAGGTTGGGTCCACTTCCAAATCGAGAAAACCTTTTTTCGAAATAATTTTTTCAAAATCAAAATGTGTGTTAATATCTACCATAATATGTATTAATACTTATTATTTATATAACCCTTATTACTATTAGGGCTGTTAATTTGTGTAAAAGTCGTTTTTTAAAACTATAGGAAAAACCAAATTCCTGTTTTATCCACAGTAATCCACATAAAAATAACATTTTTTAATTTTATAATGTTACGTAATTGTTACGTGTTGGTTGTTGAGGATGCGGCTTTTTATGATTTCTTAAATAACACTTGTTAATAAAACTAGCCGTGGAAAATAAAACGTCACTTTTTTTTACAAAACATGTGAATGGAATGCTTGTAAAATGAAAGTAAAATCAACCATTATTTAAAAGAGGCAAAAAAGCTATTATTTATTCCCACTCTCTCCCGAAACCATTAGAACAATAAGTGGGTTTATCCACTAAAAAATGAGTTTATTCACTTTTGATGTTAATAAGCCTGTTTTATCCACAAAAACCGCCTGCTGACGCAGTTATTAAAAAAAAAAGCCAGCTTTTTTTTACCCACTTTTTTAAAATTAAGAAAATAAATGATTTTATATAATATGGTGCGAAAAATCAGTTTTATCCACAATTTGTTAATACTTATTAATTACCCTATTTTTGCCGCCTAAAATTAACTTACAAAAATGCAGATTATTCAGAGTATTAAAGACAGAGGCGGCGTTATTATGGCAATAGTAATTGCAATAGCCCTTATTAGTTTTATTTTAATGGATTCAAAATCCAGCGAAAACAGACCAACAACCAATACCATTGGAAAAGTAAATGGTACTGCTGTAGAGATGAATGACTTTAATAAGCGAGTAAAAATTGAAGAAAATAAGCAAGCGCAGCAAAGAGGTGGTCAGCAACCAACAGGCGCAGATGTATTAAGAATAAGAGACCAAGTGTGGAATCAAATAGTAGCACAAAATGTATTTTATGCTACCGCTGATAAATTGGGAATTAGTCTTACCTCAAAAGAATTATCATCTATATTGTTAAGCAATGATCCATCAAACCCTTTTATGCAAGAAAGAAGTTTGATGACGCCAGAAGGTAAACTAGATGTAACAAAAGCATCGGAAGCGATTGCTAATATTAAAAAATTTAAAGGAGAGCAAAGAGATAATATAGATGCACAAATATTAGAGCCATTAAAATTAAGTACTGCTGCGGCAAAGTACGGCGCTATGATGAGTGCAGCTGCTTACTATCCTACTTGGATGCAAGAGAAAGATGGCGCAGAAGAAAAAAACTTTGCTACTATTTCTTATGTAGCTGTTCCTTTTAATGAAATTTCTGATAGTACTGTTGTAGTAAAAGACGAAGAAATAAATAGCTATGTAGCTAAACATAAAGCAATGTTTAAACAAGAAGCTGGTAGAACCATTTCTTATGTAACGTTTAGCCAAAACCCATCAGCAAGCGATAGCGCAAACGCTAAAAAAATAGTAGAAGATTTAAAAGTTGGTTTTTCTGCAGATACAAGTGCAAGTGGTTTTATAGCTCGTAACTCTTCAGTGGTTGATTATGTAGATGATTATTTACCATTATCAAGAATACAATCTACCGTAAAAGATAGTATGGTAAAATATGGTGCAGGTGTAGTAAGTGGACCTTATGTAGATGGACAAAATTATAGTATTGCAAAAGTTATAGGATCAAAGCAATTACCCGATAGTGTAAAAGCACGTCATATATTAATAGGCACAAACGATCCACAATCTGGCGCACAACTTATGGTTGATTCTGTAGCCAGCAAATTAGCAGATAGTATTTTAGCAGCTGTAAAAAGTGGTGCTGATTTTGGTATGCTTGCTATGAAATATTCTACAGATCCAGGAAGTAAAGTAAAAGCTGGAGATTTAGGAACATTTGGTTATGGTACCATGGTAGCAGAGTTTAATACTTATGCGTTTACAAAACCAGTAGGCGAAAAAGGAAAAGTAAAAACCCAATTCGGCTATCATATAATAGAGGTAACAAAACAAGATAATTTTAAACCTGCATATAAAATTGCCATTTTAGCAAAACCAATTTTACGTAGCGATGAAACCATTAATGCAGCAAGCCTTGCAGCTACAAAAGCATCTGCTAATAAAGGAGCTAAAGAATTAGCAGATTATGCATCTAAAAATGGATTACAAATTGTAGAATTACCAACTGTATTAAAAGAAAATGATTTTAGCGTAGGGCAAATGCAAGATGCACGTAGTTTGGTAAAATGGGCTTTTGAAGCTAAAAAAGGAGCAGTGAGTGACCCAATAGTAATAGGCGATGACTTTGTAGTAGCTACCGTAAACAAAACGTTTGATGAAGGTACACAAGATGCAGCTACAGCAAGACCAATGGCAGAAGCGGCTGTAAGAAACCAAAAGAAAGGAGAAATAATAGCTGCAAAAATGGGTGCCACTATGGAAAGCGCCGCTACAGCATATAACAAGCAAGTACAAATGGCAGGAGCAGATTCATCTATTACCATGGGTGCTAATATTATAAACGGAATTGGCAACGAACCAAAAGTAATAGGCGCAGCATTTAATAAAGAGAGCTTAACAAAAGTAACCGCACCAATTATTGGTACAAGTGGTGTGTATGTAATAAAGACAACAGCTGTTTTACCAAAAGCAGAAGCTACAGCAGAACAAAAAGCTGCAAAAGCCACCGCTAAATTACAAGCCATTAAAGGCCAAGGAAGCAATTGGTTTGAAGGATTGAGAAAACAAGCAGATATAAAAGACCAAAGAAGTAAATTCTTTTAAAAAATAGCTTTAACAATAAAAACGCCGATTGTATCATTCAATCGGCGTTTTTGTTTTATCGGCTTTCGAAAATGGTATTGATGTATAATTTAAAGGAATAAACTAATTTTGTAACAGAAAAACATTGAACAATGATAAAGACAGGTAACCCATTAATAAGTATTTATACAGAAATGACGCCCAACCCAGAAACGATGAAGTTTGTGGCTAACAAATTATTGTACCCAGGAAAGAGCATTGATTTTCCAGATGAGGCAAGTGCAAAACCATCTTTATTGGCACAAGAATTATTTACGTTTCCATTTATAAAATCGTTTTTTATAGCAAGTAATTTTGTAACACTTACAAAAACAAACGACACAGCCGATTGGCAAGACGTAATACCTGCGGTAAAACAATTTTTAAAGGAATATTTAGAAGAAGGAAAACCTGTGGTGAATGAAGATGAAGTGGCTGTAATGAAAGTAGAAAGCACCAATGAAGTAAGTGCAGATGATGATGATGTGGTAAAACGCATAAAAGAGTTGTTGGAAAACTATGTAAAGCCTGCGGTAGAAATGGATGGCGGTGCTATACAATTTAAAAGCTATGAAGATGGAAAGGTAAGCTTGATGATGCAAGGAAGTTGCAGCGGTTGCCCAAGTAGTATGATAACATTAAAAGCAGGAATAGAAGGAATGATGAAGCGCATGATACCAGAGGTGAAGGAAGTGGTGGCGGAGAGTGAGTAGAGGCCACCTAAATCCCCCGAAAGGCAATGTCATTAAGTTAAGCCTAACTCTACATTACCTAATATCACCCCGAAGGGGTTTTACTACGTTTATTTATTTGTGAGCTATATTAATGTCAGCCCTTCAGGCTTTAAATCCCGAAGGGATGGTATTACTATAGTTATTGTTACAAAATTAAAGCCCTAACCCCGAAGGGGTGATATTAGTTAGATAATATAAATCCTTAACTTAATGACATTGCCCGAAAGGGGACTTTTGAACTTTATAAATTATTTAAGCATCGATTTTTATCGGTGTTTTTTTATTGCTATAAAAAGGTATCTTAGTAAAAAAAATATTGAAATACACATTACTTTTTATCATCTGCTTTATTTCATTTACAACAAGCGCACAACTAACAGATAGAGAAATTCACAATCTAAAAGGCGGCAGAGTAAAACCCGATAATAGTTACATCTATCATTTACCATTTGCAAATGGCAACAAATATTTTTTGGTGCAGGCATACAATAGTAAGATGAGCCACAAAAGCGAACTGAGTTTAGATTTTAAAATGAAATCTGGTAGTAAAATTTGCGCAGCAAGAGAGGGCGTGGTAACAGCAGCAAGAGAAGACAGCGATAAAGGAGGATTAAAAGATGAATATTATAATGAAGGAAACCACATAATCATACAACACAGCGATGGTAGCATAGCCATGTATTGGCATTTACAAAAAAATGGCGTTTTAGTAAATGTAGGTGATACAGTTACAAAAGGTCAACTCATTGGATATAGTGGAAACACAGGCTACACGGCATTTCCACATTTGCATTTTCAAGTGCAAAATAAAAATGGTGGAGATATTGCTACAAGATTTATCACCAAGAAAGGAACAATGTATTTACGACCAGGAAAATACCATAAAGCGGTAGCATATTAACAATTACTTGCGATGGCTCCAAGCCCACCACATTAAAATAAACTGTAAGGGAAATAAACGAAGCCAAGCACCCCACTCAGGAATACACATTTGCTCACTTATACATCCATGCATTTGTATCATGTATATATGTGCAGGTATAAAGCCGATAAGCATGGCAACAATAAGATACGCACCATACTTTCTTGTTACAGAAAAAATTAATAAAACCGCAGCAACAATTTCAACAACACCTGCAGCAATATTTATGAATATAGGATTTGGAAAGTACGGTGGTATTAACGGATAATAAAAACCTTCGTGTACAAAATGATTTATACCTGCAGCAGCGTATAATATTATCAATAAAATAAGGCTTACTTTTTTTATCATATTTCAGAAATTATCATGATTGTAAAAGTCGCATTTATTTTATACATAAAAATTTTATTGCTGTATTTAAAATTAAAGCTGACAGCACATAGAAAGTAACTACTAGTTTAAAAGTACTTATAAAAGCTGTTACTTATTGCAACAGTTTTAAATTCACCTATTTTATTTACATTCTCGTAAATGAAAACATGTATTAGTTGCTATCTTCGATATCAATTTATTGTAAAGCCAAAGAAATGAATGAACAACTATTACAAGATGTAAATGATATTGATAATTTGTTTAACATCGTAAAAGAACAAGGGTTAGATTATATAAAAAATATTTCTAACAAAGCTACCTCTACTAAAAATATCATTACACAAAATCATATTTTACATGATGCTGGTATTGGAAGCCTCGCTACGATAGAACAATTTAATAAACGATTTGAACCGTTAATGGTAGCATCGTCTGGGCCAAGGTACTGGGGTTTTGTAACAGGAGGCTCAACACCCGCATCTATTTTGGGAGATTGGCTTACGAGTATATACGACCAAAATGCACAAAGTACAACGGGGCATGGTGATATTTCTGCTAATGTAGAAATAGAGACGATAAAATTATTGTTAGATTTATTTAATTTACCCAACGATTTTTTTGGTGGTTTTGTGTCTGGAGCTACTATATCAAACTTTACATGCTTGGCCGTAGCAAGGCAATGGCTTGGTAAGCAAATTGGAAAAGATTTTGCAAAAGAAGGTATCAATCAAACCATAAAGATATTTACCGCCACCCCGCATTCATCTGCATTAAAAGCACTTTCTTTATTAGGTATAGGAAGCAATAATATAATAAAAATAAAAACGCTTGAGGGCAATAGAGAAGCTGTGGATGTGCATGACCTAGAAAATGAATTAAAAAAATTAAACGGTGAGCCTGCTATTTTTATTGGAAGCGGCGGTACGGTAAACACGGTGGACTTTGACGATTTTGAAGTGATACAAAAATTAAAAGAAACATATAATTTTTGGTGCCATATAGACGCAGCTTTTGGAGGCTTTGCTATTTGTACAGACACACATAAAAAATTATTGAACGGATGGGAAAGTGCGGATAGTATTACCATTGATTGCCATAAGTGGCTAAATGTACCTTACGAAAGCGCTGTATTTTTTGTAAAGGAAAAGCACAATGTTTTACAAGTAGAAACTTTTCAAAACAGCAATGCACCTTATCTTGGAAACCCCATGGAAGATTTTAGTTATTTAAATTTTTTGCCGGAAAACTCTAGAAGATTAAAAGCACTACCTGTGTGGTTTTCTTTAATGGCATATGGAAAAAATGGCGTTAAAGATATTGTAGAGAATAATATAAAACTTGCCCAACTATTTGGAAAATACATAGAAGAAAATAACCACTTTCAATTACTTGCACCAGTAAGATTAAACACCGTTTGTTACACACTGAAAAATGGAGAAGACAAAGAACAAGTAAAATTATTTTTAAATAAACTAAATGATACTGGACAAGTTTATATGACACCAACTGTTTACGCTGGCAAGGCGGGTATAAGAGCAGCTTTTGTAAATTGGAGAACAAATGAAACCGATATAAAAATGGTAACAGAACTTATGGATAAAATTATTACAGAAAAAGAATAATACAAACACATATATTTGAACCAATAAAAATTCCATTCACAAAAAAAGTAACATTGGGTTTAGAAGAAATAATACAACAGTTTATAACAGACATGGGGCATACAAAATGGTATGAATACCTTGCTGTGTTTGCAGGAATAGCTAGTGTGTGGTATAGTAGAAAAGAAAACATATTGGTGTATCCAACAGGATTACTAAATACCATTATTTACATTTTTATAAGTTTTGAAGGAAAATTATTAGGAGAGGCCACTGTAAATTTTTACTACACCATCATGAGTATTATTGGTTGGTATATGTGGACGAAAAAAGATACAAAGCACGAAAATACATTGCACATTACCTTGTCAACAAAAAAAGAGTGGGCACATCAATTATTATTATTTGGAATTTTTTACGCAGTTATTTTTTATGCGCTCACATATTTTAAAACCATGTTTTTTGATGGGGTAATACCATGGGCAGATGCATTTGCAAGCGCTACCGCATTTACAGGTATGTGGCTGATGACAAAAAAGAAAGTAGAAAGTTGGTATTGGTGGATTGCTACAAATATTTCATCTATTCCGCTATACTTTGTAAAACATTATGTGTTTACAAGTGTGTATTATGTAGTGCTTTTAATAATGGCGGTGTTTGGTTTAATAGAATGGTTGAGAAAAGTAAAACAGCAAAAATTAATTTCTATATGAGCTATTGTAAAGCCATTGCAAATATGAAACCTTCCGATTATGTGGTAAATAAGCATTACCACGATAATCATTACGGGTTTACGATACACGATGATGATGAACTATTTTGCAGACTTATATTAGAAATAAACCAAGCTGGCTTAAGCTGGAACACTATTTTACACAAAGAACAAAATTTTAGAAAGGCATATAGCCAATTTAATATAAAAAAAGTAGCTACCTACAAAGAAAAGGATATTGAAAGATTATTGAATAATGCTGGCATCATTCGCAATAAGCTTAAAATAAACGCTGCTATATATAATGCAAATGTTATTCTTGTTCTTCAAAAAGAATATGGATCTTTTAAAAAATGGATAGAGCACCATCACCCAAAAGAAAAGCCGGAGTGGGTAAAGTTGTTTAAAAACACCTTTAAATTTACTGGCGGTGAAATTGTTGGGGAATTTCTCATGAGTACTGGTTATATTGCAGGTTCGCACGACATTGATTGTCCTGTTTACCAAAATTTGCAGCAACAAAACCCTGTTTAGAATTGATAACAAGCATAAAAAAAATTGTAATTGTTGGACCTGAGAGTACAGGGAAAAGTACACTAAGCGAAAACCTTGCAAACCATTTTAAAACAGAATGGGTGCGAGAGTATGCAAGAGAATATTTAGATAAAAATGGCACAGACTATACTTTCGAAAACTTATACGATATAGCACAAGGGCAATTAGCTGGCGAAGACGAAGCCTTACAAAAATTACAAGAAACAAATCACAGCAATAATATAGTTCCATTAATTATAGATACAAATATGTATGTGATAAAAGTGTGGAGTGAATTTGTATTTAATAAATGTGATAATAGGGTGCTTTCTGAAATAGCCAAAAGAAAATACGATGGATATATTTTGTGCAATACAGATGTACCATGGGTGCAAGATAGTATGAGAGAGTACCCCGATTTGGTTACAAGAGAAAAATTATTTCATTATTACAAAGAAGAATTATCTGAGCAACAATTACCATGGGTAATTATAACGGGTAATTATGAAGAACGAACCCAACAAGCAATAGATTTTGTACAAAGTTTTTTGTAAAGTTATTTTATCAAATCTTTAATGTCCACATCCCCCTCCAAATTATTCATTTGGCCAACAATATTTTGAGACCTTGTAGCCACATACTTGCAAATAGGTTTTACAGTAAAACGAATAGGATTGGGAAGCGCCGCTGCTATTTGAGCAGCTTCACTGCGAGTTAGTTTACTTGCGTCTTTATTAAAATAATTTTGTGCCGCCGCTTCAATACCAAAAATACCTTCACCCATTTCTGATACGTTTAAATACATCTGCAATATTCTTTCTTTGCTCCAAAGAGTTTCTATCATAAAAGTAAAATATACCTCCAACCCTTTTCTAAAAAAACCACCACCCTGCCATAGAAAAACATTTTTAGCCACTTGCTGGCTTATGGTACTTGCACCACGCACTTTGTTTGGATGTTTCTTATTGTATTTTACAGCTAATTTTATGGCTTTAATATCAAAGCCATTGTGATCTGGAAATTGTTGATCTTCACCCGCCATTACTGCAAGCTTGGCGTTGGCGCTCATTTCATCGTACGATACATAATCTCTTTTTAGTCCATTGCCTTTCACAAAACTTACCAATTGTGTAACGGTTATAGGCGGGTTTATCCAACGAAGTATGATGATGTAAATTAGTTGAGCAACAAACATCCAAATAAAAATCTTTTTGAAGATACGCCACCAACTTTTATCTTTTTTATTTTTCATTAGAAATATTTGTGCGCTGTTTTGGATTTTATTTTAAAACAAATAAATACTTACTTTCTGCTAGGTTGTAAAATAAAGATAAAATAATGTAACAACAAGAAAGAGAAAATTTTATTTTGGATGATGCAATTTGGCATACCACACACCTACAATTAGGACAACTCCAAATACCAAAAACATAGAACCAGATATTTTATTTATGATGACAATGTTTTTATCATTTAATTTATTTCTTAAACGACCGGCTAGGTTTATCTTAAAAAAATCTGCGCCAATATTCATAGCCAAGCAAATAGAAAATGTAACAACCTTTTCTTGTAAAGTACTACTAATAGATTTAGTGGCAGCAGCTAGCCACAAAGCAATAACGCCGGGGTTTAATGTATTTATTAAAAAGCCTGTAATAAAAAGTTTGGCATGCGTGGAGGTATCAATTTTTACACCTTTATCCAGCTCTTCTTTAGAATGATATTTTTTAAAAAATAAGTAATAAATACCAAGCGATACCAAAAAAATACCACCAACGGTTCCTATTTCTAATTTATAGGTTGTAAGGCTGTCTAACAAAGAACTAAACAAGTTTGCCAATACCACCCAAAGAATATCACTTAGCCAAACTCCACCTATAAAATAAAAAGCACTGGCAAGCCCATAATTTAGCCGTAATTTTAAAATGGTAAAAATTACTGGCCCCACCGAAAAAACCAATGCAAGCCCAAGCACCAATCCAGATATAATAGCTTCTGTCATTATAAATCTTTTTGGCTTTTTTTAATATACAGAATTCGTTTTACTAAGAAATGATTTCCAATCTTCCAGCATTTTTCCTTTTAATACCCTTGGAAATTTATGTTGTCCACCCATTTTCCCTTTCGATTTCATAAAATCCATAAACGTTTTTTCGGGGAACACATGTACGGTTACAGCTTTTAATGCATGTTTTCTTTCTACAATATAATCATCATTTAAGCCTTTAATTTTTTCATCTAAAACAGCAGCAAATTTTTCAGCATCTATTTTATCGTCAGAAGCTATATACCATTCATGCGCAAAGAAATTTCCATGAGGAACCCCTGCTACGGCAAATTCAGGAACAATAACATTCATTTCTTCAGATGCCAATTCAATACCACGGTTCATATTATCTACACTCAAATGCTCGCCAACCAAACTTAAATAATGTTTTGTACGCCCTGTAATAATAATTTCGCTTCGTTCTTTATCTGTAAGCCTTATTGTATCGCCAATGGCGTACCGCCAAGTACCCGCATTGGTACTTATTAAAATCGCATAATCTTTATGCTCTTCAATTTCATGTATCATAAGTGCTTCAGGGTTGTCCACCATATTTCCATCGGCATCAAAATTATCATCATCAAAAGGTACAAATTCAAAAAAGATATTGTTATTAAGGGTAAGCGCCATACCTCTTGTATCTTGCCTATTTTGATAAGCTAAAAAACCTTCGCTGGCTAAATAAGTTTCTATATAAGTTATCGGCTTGCCCAATAATGTTGCAAACCCTTTTTTATAAGGTTCCATGGCCACACCACCGTGTACATAAAAAGCAAGGTTGGGCCATATTTCGTGGATGTTGTTAAGGTTATACCGCTCTATAATTTTTTCTAAACATATTTGCAACCATGCTGGCACACCCACCAAAAAACTTATATCCCAATTGGGTGCATTTTCAATTACCTCTTCTAATTTTTTACTCCAATCTTTTTCTTTAGCAATTTTGCTACCTGGCTTATACATACCCATACCCCTAAACCAAAAAGGAATATTTTTTTGTTGAATTCCACTTAAATCTCCGGCGTAAAAAGTAGCACCTTTTTGTAATTGTGTACTGCCACCAATAATAAGCCAACCTTTGCTTATAGAAGATTTTGGAACATTTTCATATTTAGTAAGGCTTAATAATTGTTTAAAACTTGTAATGGTATTGCTGCGAATAAGGTCTTTGGTAATAGGAATATATTTACTTGGCCCCTCACTTGTACCACTGCTTAAAGCAAAATATTTAATTACTCCAGGCCAACAGACATCTGGTACACCTTCAAGGGTTTTGTACCACCAGTCTGTATAAATTTTTTCATAGTTATAAGTAGGTACTATTTGTTGAAATTTTTTGCCGGGGTGTCTGCTGAGTAAAATTTCATCAAACTTAAACTTTTGCCCAAACTGTGTAAACCTTGCCTTTTTAAGTAGCTTTTTCAACACTTTTAGTTGCTGTCTTCTAGCATCGCTCACGGGTATATTGAGCGCTTTGGCTATAGAGGCAGGAAGTTTTATATCAAAAATTGCCATTAATGAATTGGTTGATAAGGTTGACAAATATAGTTAATGTACAGTCGTTTTGTGCCTAAAAAATGCTTGAGAAAGCCAAAATTTTAGAAGAAATACGCAAATGGGCGAAAAACTTCTACAATACAATAAAACAAGGGACTACATTATGGTAAAAAAGAAAGTTGCAATTTTACATCATCCAATTAGACCTAAAGAAAAAACTATATATCCAATATTGTAGCGAAAAGCTACCCGATATCATATAGAAAGACCGTAAAATACAGTGATCTGTGAAAACCTCCCAACAAAACCCGGAGGTTTTTTTTATTTTGTACAATACCGCAAGTGGTAGGGGTTAGAATAATAGAAGAATAATGTGCTACTGCGAAGAAATACTACAATGCAATAATACCTTAGGCTACAGTAAACTAAAAAATAAAGTTGCACTTTTACATTATCCAAGTGAAACATATACGAAGACATTTAATATCCAATATCTTCGAGGGAAAACCACCCGACCAATATCAAATAGAAAAACCTTAAAAGACAGTACTTGTGAAAGCCTTCCGAAATGGAGGCTTTTTCTTTTATTTCATCCTTATAATGGGAAAGAACTTTTTAGCCTTATTTATTGTACATGCTGGAAATATAATAACATGAAAAATACATTGTTTTTATGCCTAACATTATTTGCAACAGTGTTTATGTTTTTTAGTTTTAAAAATAAAAAAACAGTGAATACTGCTATAGATTTTGAACCTATAACGGTTATAGAATTATTCACATCGCAAGGTTGTTCTAGCTGCCCTTCAGCAGATAGATTGTTATCACAAACTATTTTTGAAGCAGCAAAGCAACATAAAAAAGTTTATGCCCTTTCTTTTCATGTGGACTATTGGAACAGACTTGGATGGGCAGATCCATTTAGTAGCAAGCAGTTTTCTGAAAGACAAGCAAACTATGTAGATGTTTTTAATATTAATGGTGCATACACGCCGCAAATGGTAGTGAATGGTGTAAATCAATTTACAGGCTCTGATAAAGGCGCATTAAACAAATATATTGCAGCTACCCAAAACACAAAAGCTACCATACACTTTAAAACATTAGAAGCAACGCATAAAGAAAATAACTCCATAGAAATAAAATATGCGCTGGAAGGTAATTTTAAGGCGTGTAAAATAAATGTAGCGCTGGTATCAGCAAAAGAAACGACATTTATACCACGGGGCGAAAATGAGGGTGTCACACTAACCAATGAAAATGTAGTTCGTCGTTTTGTAACCCAAAAAGCAATGGTGGAAGATGTTGTTTCTATAAATACAAAAGACATATCTGCACAAAGTAAAATGGCTGTGATAGCATATATACAAGAACAAAATAATTATACAATAATTGGAGCTGCCGCAGCTTCATTAAAATAAATAGCAATAAAAAATATGCCTTACAACGGTAGCAAAAAAACAATGTTTATTGTAGTTATTATTTTAGCTAGTTGGGTTTTGTTTGCACAAAGCTGTATGAAATTTAGAATGAGCGATAGTAAAGCAACAGCAGCATTTACAAAAGCTGGCATACAATTATTTACTGAAAGGATACATGTAAATGGTTTTGATATTCATTTTGCAAAAACAGGCAACGATGGTTTTCCTACTTTATTTTTTGTGCATGGCTCACCTGGCAGTTGGGATGCGTTTAGTGTATATATGCAGGATAAAGATTTGCTAGCAAAGTATAGAATGATTTCGATAGATAGGCCGGGCTTTGGTTATAGCCAATTTGGTGATGCAAAAAATATGCAAGATCAATCAAAAATTATTTCTCCTTTGCTCACTTATATTGATAATAAAAAGCCTATTTACATAATTGGTCACTCGCTTGGCGGACCACTAGCAATAAAACTTGCTGCTGATAATCCTACGGCTTTTGCAGGCATTGTTTTACTAGCAGCATCAGTATCGCCAGCAGATGAAGCACCAGAAAAATGGAGGGGTTTATTTGCTAAAAGCCCATTGGAATATTTATTGCCTGGTGCTTTTAGACCAAGCAATAAAGAGTTGTGGGCTTTTAAAAAAGATATTATACCACTTTCAAAACAATTTGATGCCATAACTTGCCCCGTGTGGATAATACATGGAGACAAAGATAAATTTGTGCCTGTAGCCAATGCCGCCTATGCAAAAAAAATGTTGGTAAATGCAAAAGCTGTAAAAACAAAAATATTAAAAGGAGCGCCACATTTTATTCCTTGGGAGCCTTGGTATAAAGATGTAAAAGAAGTGTTGATGCGATTGCTGTAAAAAAACCAGTCTTTTTTTGTTAACGATTTATTAATCCAATTACAATTCAATTGTAAATGAAAACATTTGGCTCCAAATTATGTACGGTTGGGTAGAATAACATAATGAGATATAAAAATTGGTGTTGAATTTGTTCTGCATAGCAAAACAAAAAAACAATTTTTATGCAAACATTTATTTTGAAATGGCGCAATATTGCTAGAGCAATAGCCATGGTAATTTTAGTGATAACACTTGGTACATCTTGCCAAAAACAAGTAACCCAACCCGAAGACCCATCCCAAGAACCAGCACAAAATGAAGCCGCAGCCGCTAGTAACGCTAGGGGTCTAGAACAGTCTGTACCAGCCAATGCAAGCGAACAGGCAAGAGTACTTGGTTTTACAGAAACAACCGAAACCGATTTTGAAAGAGGGTCAAGAAAAAACATTGTAGAAATTGTCATTGCAAATCCACATTTTTCTAGCTTGGTAGCAGCTGTGGTAAAAACAGGGTTGGCAGGAGCACTATCTGATTCATCTGCAAAGCTTACCGTTTTTGCACCTACAAATGATGCCTTTGCACAATTGCCAGCACCGTTTAACAATGCAACAAACATAGCAGGTATTACAAGTGCAACCAATATAGCATTTTTAAAATCCGTTTTGTTGTATCATGTATTGGGTACAAAAGTAAAAGCCAATCAAATAGCAGATGGGCGAAGTAGTGCTACTACCATTAAACCTGCAGGTACAGCAAATGATAACACGGTTTATTTTTCAAAAACATTTGGCTTTATAAAAGTAAATGGCAGCAGCGATGTGATTTTTGCCAACATAAAAGCTAGCAACGGGGTTATTCATGTTATAAATAAAGTATTGATATTTCCAACAAAAACAATTGCAGGAATAGCCGTAGGCGACTCTGCTAATTTCTCAGTATTGGTAGCCGCTTTAGCAAAAGCAAATTTGGTTTCTGTGTTTACAGGCAGTGGAGATTTTACCGTATTTGCGCCTACCAATGCAGCTTTTGCACAATTGCCTGCACCATTTAATAATGCAGCAAATATAGGTGCCATTAGCAACCCAACACAAATAGCTGCGCTTGCCAATATTTTAAAATATCATGTAGTGCCTAGTAGAAATTTTGCTTGGGACCTAGGTATTTTTAGAAGAGTAACTACACTTGCCGACGCACCTAGAAATAAAGTAACCACCATACTTGGTTATAACAGCGGATGGGTAAAAGGTGATGCAAATAATATGTATTCGAGAATAACACCAGCGGATGTATTGGCAACCAATGGTGTTATACAAGTAATAGACAGAGTGTTATTACCACAATAAAAGATTATCCCTTTTGAAAATTTGAAGCCGTTATATAATTTTATGTAACGGCTTTTTTGTAGTTTTATAAAATGTCTGATGTAAACATTAGTTTTTCAACCGAATTAAACAATTTTATATATACACTGCTTGCATTATTCATAATAGGTTTTGTAATACTAACTTTTGGTGTAATAAAAATGCACAAAAAATTTATATTGGCAGGAATAATCATTTCTATAATAACTTCACTAATAGGTATTATTTCTTATTATCTTTAATAAATATCTTTTGCCTTCATTTTATAAGATTATAAAAGCCTAATTAAAATAATATTATTTATGTTACTGATTTTTAATTACTGATTTATCTAGTCGATTATAACAACCCCTTTTCTTTTGCAATTTGCAATGCTTGTGTGCGTGTATTTACATGCAATTTGTGGTACGTATTTAAAACATGCTTCTTAGCTGTGTTAGCACTTATGCCTAGTTGGTCTGCTATTTGTTTGTACAATAAACCTTGTGCTAATAATTGTAAAATTTCTTGCTCTCTTTGAGTAAGATCAAAAAAGGTTTTTGGTGGACTTACTTTTTTTTGAAGCATGGTGAGCTCATTTTGCTGAACCAATTGCAATATTTTATGGGCTATACCCGGAGAGATAGGGCCTGCGCCACTTTCGTGCATTTGCCAAAGCATATCAGTAATGTTTTCTGCACTTTCATCTTTAAGCAAATATCCAAATGCGCCAGCTTTTATTGCACTAAAAATTTTATCCTCATCATCAAAAATAGTAAGTACAACAAATTTTACTGATGGGTATAAAAAAGAACCTGCTGCTATGGCATCTACACCATCCATGTTGGGCATTTCTAAATCCATCAATACCACGTTGGGCATTTTATCAAATGAAAGGGCTTGCATTTTGGTTAAAAAGTCTTTACCATCTGTTGCAATAAGTGTAACAGTAAAATGCCCATGACGCAATAACTTATTGTTAAGAATATTGCGATTGCTTGCATTGTCATCTACTATTCCAATCTGTACAGGCATACATACAAAATATTAAATCAAATATCCGTGTTTTTTTATTGAAAAAATATAATCCAAAAGGATGAGCGTAAGAAGATACTATACTAAGATGGTAATATGGGTATGTTTACCAGTAGCAGTTTCTATTTTAAAATCAAAATTAGCATCATTGGCCCTCTTTTGCATATTTGTTAAACCATTTCCTGTTTCTTGCATTTTTGCTTCTTCATAATTAAAACCATGCCCATCATCTTGTATTGTAAGTTTCCACTTGCCTTGCCCTTTGGTACTTGTAACAATAATGTTTTTTGCATGGGCATGTTTTATACTATTGCTTATAGCCTCCTGCACTATTCTTACAAGGTTAAGGGCTTTGGTATAGTGAAATGTTGTATTATCGGGAGCATCACCCTCTACTTTAAAATTTATATGACTATAATAACGAGCCAATGGTTGTATAAAATTTTTAATTCTTACTAAGCATTCTTCTCCTGTATAAGTTTCTTTTTTTAATGCCCACACCGTTTCTCTTAGAGAAGTAATAATATCTTTTGATGCGAATTTTAAATCGCTCATTAGGTCAATTCTTTCAGTAGCATTTATTTCATTTTCTAATAATTCTGTTTTGTACAATACCGCATTTGCATAAGCGCCTATGCTATCATGTAGGTCTCTAGATATACGCTCCCGCTCTATTTGAATTTTGTATTCGTTTTCTATATCTACTATTTTTTTATTGTATTTGGTTTTGTTGTAATAGCCAATACCCAACCCTAGCGCACAAGTAAACAATAAAAACAAACCTGTAAGAAACCACCAAGCCTTCCAAAATGGAGGATGAATGGTAATACTAATTTCTTTTATAGGTTTTGCATCTTTATCAAAAACCCTAGAGGCATATAGTTTTAAAGTATATTCTCCAGCGGGTAAAAAATAGCGCAGCGTTTGCAAATCATTATTTTGCAACCATTCTTTGTCTATGCCTTCCATTTTGTATTGATAAATATATTGGTCAGGATTGTTGCTGCCCATCGCAATAAAATCAAACGATAATAAATTTTGATTATAGTGCAAACTAATATTGCTAATGTTTTCAACAGCTGTATCTGCAAATGCTATTTTGTTATTTACTTTTATTTGGGTTACGAGTAAATTTAATTTTTCATTAAAACCATTTATTGCATTTGGGTAAAAACTGCTTATTCCATTTACACCAGCAAAAAAAACTTCTTCATTATTTGCCTTTGCTACAGCATTTGTATTAAATTCATTTTCTTGCAAACCATCTTCTTTTTTAAGTTGTAAAACACTGTTGTCTTTATTTAGTTTAAAAACACCTTTATTCGTACTACACCATAAAAATCCTTCTTCATCAAATACCATTGCATAAATACATTCATCGGGTAATCCTGTTTCTTTTGTTAAGTGTGATAATATTTTTCCTGTACTATCAATTACAAAAACTCCTTTATTGCTACCTACATAAATATTATTTGTATCCTTACCTGATGTATAAAAATTTGGTTTTGCAAAACACCTTACATACCCTGTGTTTTTAAAAGCAACCCTTCTTATTTCGGCAAAACTGTTTTTATCTAAAAAATACAATTCATCATTGGCATGGGTTACAATCATATTTTTATATAACATACCACTCATTGGATGACCGTTGGTAATGGTTTGAGATGTGAAAGTGTTTGTTTTAAAATTAAATTTAAAAATATTATTTTGAGATTGATAAACTACTGCCCCATTGTTTTGGTAAATAACATTTCCAAAATAACTTATGCCTGCGTATATGCTATCTTGTGTTTTGCTAATTTTAATAGGGGTTAATTTTTCTAGATTGGCAGAAAGTTTCCAAATACATTCTTGTCCAACTACATACAATAAATATTCTCCATTATTATTTTTTACGATGCTGTTTGTACAAAATGGGGCTGTTTGCCCAGGAAGGGTTTTTATACATTTAATAAAACGCTGCATGGTATCAAATACCAGTAAGCCGCTGCCCAATGTACCAGCAAGTATTCTATTGTTTATCTTGTCTGGCAATACACTTACTATAAAATTATCTTCTTTACTACTAGTGCCATAATACTTTATTGGATGGTTATTTTTTATAATTTTTTTTATTCCATCCATTATTGTTACAAGATACAAATTGCCATAATTGTCTTCTTTTATTTTTGCGATGGCCGAGTTGTTTCCGCCTATTGGGTTGTTTTGGTAATTAACTATTTCACTTTTTACAGTTTTTCCATCGGCATTTAGTATATATAATTTGTTGTAAACAGATAGTACAGTATTATTGCTCCAAGTAGATAATATGGAGCGCCAAGCACTTTTGCCTTCATTTAAACTTTTTAAATAAATACTAATGCTGTTATTAGCAAAAGAATATTTTTTCAGGTTGTTTTTGCCTAATGCAGATGCATAAATAATTTCGTTTTCTGATATAAGATATAAAAAAAGAAAACTCACCACCTCAGGCAAAGTTTTTTTGTAAATAAAAACTTGTTTTTTAAAATCCCATATATAAACAGTATTTTTTACTAAAAAAGCCACTTTGCCATTAATAATATTGCTACTAGTATTTATATAGGAATTAGTTTCTTTTGTATTGGTAGATAAGCCAGATGAGCTTGTGGATATCACTTCAAAATTATTACAATCAATACCAACAATGTTGCCGTTTTCGGTGCATACGTATAATATATTTTCTACCTCTCCAATAAACCTTGCAGCAGTAGTTTCTGTTTTTTTATTGAAAAATATTTCTGTAAAATTGTTTCTATTAATATTGTATTTACTAATGCCTTGAGAATGGCTGAGCAGTAAAACGCCCTTGCTGGTTGTAAATAAATTTACCAGTTTATCATCTGGCAATCCTGATTGTATTGTTATTGCAGTAAAACTTTTTCCATCAAACTTTTGAATCCCATTTGGGTAACTTATCCAACAAAAATTATTTTTATCGAATGCTATATCTACAATAGAGCTTTGTAATAGTCCTTCATTTACACTATAGTTAAAGCTGTTGTATCTAATTAAGGGTTGGGCATAAGCTTGCGTAATATTAACTAGTAATAAAATGGTATAAAGTATACAATTTTTAAATTTCAATAGTTTGTTATTAAGTCTCAAATTACAACATACATTTTTATTTTACATATAATCCAAAAGGATTATTTATTGCAGCACTTACTTGGTATTTATTTGCATTAAGTTAAATGGTCTCTAGTAGAAAAATGCCAGCACAATATCCTACTACCTATCAATGTATTTATTGTTATCCCCAACAATAATATTTCGGCATCTCTACTTTATTAATCATTTGTTATCATCCGTCTCCCTTTTAATAAATGTTAAATACTATAAAATATGAAAAGGAAATTTTCTACACTTTTTTTATGCCTACTTTTTGCAAATGTAATTTATGCCCAAACATGGGATGGCAGTGCAAGTACCGATTGGAATACAGCTGCTAATTGGACTCCAGCCACAGTACCTATAGCAACAAGCAATATTACAATTCCCAATACTGCCAACAAACCAGTGTTGGCAAATAATATTACGGTAAATAGTTTTTCTATGAGCTTAGGCAGTGGGCTTAATTTTAATGGTTTTACCTTAACCAGCAACGGCTCATTTGATGTAAACGGAGCTACACTTACTAATAGCAACATAGCTACAGATATTGTTATAACACTTAATGGTGCTGGAGGGTTGTATTTTAGGCAATCTATTATTAATGACCATATCATCATAAACCATAATAGTGCATCAGGTTTTTTAGAGGGCTGGCAGTTTCCCAATACTTTTAATGGTAACAGTACCTTTAACAGCAATGGTACAGGGCCCTTATATACTAGCTATGATAATGCTTCTACCCACAATGGTAATGTAACGGTGAATCGCACCGTAGCTGGATTTACAGAAATTTTTAGAAACGGTGCAACAAATGTTACTGGTAATTTTTTATACACAAACACTATAGGTGGTAATTCAACTATCAATTCGCAGGGCACAATAAAAGTACCCATTGCAGGTACAATAAATATTACCGCTACGGGTGCTAGCAACCCAACTTTTTCTATGGAGCGCACACAAAACAATACTACTGGCGGTACTATTTCTATACAAAACAGCGGCTTTGTTACCATTGCTTATGATACATTGTTGGTTACCGCACTAAATGTAAATGGCTATACAGATGGTAATACAGATGATTTTTTGCAAAATCACATTACAGGTACCGTAAATATATCGGATGCTACAACAAACACAGCTGGTATTTATTTTAGAAGAAACACCATTATTGGTAACACTACTATTGGATTAAATTCGGCAGCTAGTTTTTTAGAAGGCTACCAATTTCCCAACACTTTTAATGGCAATACTACTTTTAATATTGCAGGTGCAGGCGCATTTTATAGTAGCTTTGATAATGCTTCTACCTATAACGGCAATGTAACGGTAAACCGTACTATTGCAGGATTTACAGAAATTTTTAGAGATGGTGCGGTAAATGTTGCAGGTAATTTTTCTTACACAAACAATGCAGGAGGCAATACAACTATTCATGCTAATGGACTAATAAAAGTGCCGATAGCAGGCACGATAAATATAAGTGCAACAGGTGCTGGCAACCCAACATTTTCTATGGAGCGTGTACAAAACAATTCTACTGGCGGTACTATTTCTATACAAAACAGCGGCTTTGTTACAATAGCTTATGATACATTGTTAGTGACTGCATTAAATGTAAATGGTTATACCGATGGCAATACCGATGACTTTTTGCAAAATCAAATAACAGGTAATGTAAATATATCGGATGCTACAACAAACACAGCTGGTATTTATTTTAGAAGAAATACCATTAACGGTAATACAACTATAACCCAAAATTCTGCCACTACTTTGTTTGAATCTTACCAAGGTAGCAATGTGTATAATGGCAATCTTAGTTTAGTAAGAAATAATGGAACCATATCTTTTGCGTTTGATAACCCTTCATTCGTTAATCAAAATTTCACTTTAAATTCTGCAAGCGGCATTACATTTACAGACACAGTAAAATTTGCTGGCAATACAAATGCTACTATTGAACAGTTCGGAATACAACCTATTATTATGCCCAAAATGCAAATGCAAAAAACAAGCGCTGGTACGCTTACATTAAATGATTCATTAACCATTTCAACCAAATTAAATTTAGTAAGCGGCAATATTATTAGTAGTACAGTAAACCAACTAAAATTTTTAAACGATGCTACACAAGCGGATGCATCTGCTACTAGCCATGTAATTGGCCCAGTTACAAAAGTGGGAGATGATATTTTTACTTTCCCCGTAGGCGGACCATTAACATACAACCCCATAGGCATGAGCGCTCCCGTAGGAGTTACAACAAGATTTAGCGCTCAATATAAAAACCAAAATCCCACAAGCGATGGGTTTAACACAGCTCTTAAAGCAGGTAGTTTTGGTACTGCTGCTATAAGCAAAGCGGCTTATTGGGATGTGAAGCGTTTAGAAGGAGTAACCAATGTTACACTTACGCTAGGGTTTGGTACAAATCCTTATGAGCAATACCCCGCTTCGTTAACAAATTTAAAAGTAGCACATTGGAGCGGCGCCCTGTGGGACGACCATGGAAATGCAGCACCCACAGGCACAGCAGCAAATGGAAGTATTAATAACAGTGTAGCCATTACAAGTTTTAGTCCGTTTGCATTAGCAGGTGCTACCAGTACTTATTTTTATGCGTATGGCAACCCAGGGGCAGGCCCAGATGGCACGCCTGTAAAATTTGGTGGCATTGGTGGTTACCCTTCTTATCAAACAAAACAACTGCCGGCCGGCGCTTACACGGCAGATAGTATTTACTTAATAGCCAATGCAAGTACAGTAAGTTTTAAACTAAAAGATTTATACAATGTAGAGAAAGATGATACAACCGTAACAGCACCTATTGCGCCAACAGCCTACATTACAGCAAACGGAAACGGTTCAGTAAACTTTACAGGCTGGCGGCATTTTGTGTACATGAAAAATGGAAGCAACGAAATTATAGGTGCCATAAAAGACAATAATTTAACGCTAGGCACTACAACTATGCGTGCTTATTTTTCTACCGCCACTGTAGCTACCGCACCTAATGGAAATAAATTTTTAAAAAGAAGTTTTAAAATTACTAGCCAGTTTGCACCGGTGGGTACAAAGCGAGTTCGTTTTTATATAAGTAAAACAGAGTTTAATAATTTGCAAGCAGCTGACCCAACATCTTTCCCTAGTGGTATAAACAGCTTAACCATTACAAAATATACTGGTGCGGTGGAAGACAGTTTGTTTAACCCAATACCTGGTGGCAATGCAAGTATAATACCCAATAGCGATATTACCATTGTTGACCTAGGCACCATGTATTCTTTAGATATAGATGTAACAGGGTTTAGTGGATTTTATATTGGCGGTAATCAATCTCAATTAAACATTTGTAAAGGCTCATCTATTTCTATTCCATCAAATATTAGTGGGGCAACCTATCAATGGCAGGTGGATGCTGGTGCTGGTTATACAAATATTGCTGACGGTGCTGTTTACTCAGGCACGGCAACGAAAACACTTACACTTACCAATACGCCAACCTCTATGTACGGATATAAATTTAGGTGTGTAGTAAATGGTGGAACTTTCAGCCAAATTTATACATTGAAACTAAACAGTGCATGGGAAGGAAACATAAGTAATGTGTGGGAAAATGCAGCAAACTGGAGTTGTAGTCAATTGCCAGATGCAGGTACAGATGTAGTAATTGGTGCTGGTAAATTAAATTATCCGCAGGTAAATGCAAATACAAGTGTGCGTACAGTTACGGTAAATGCAGGTGCAAATATTATTGTAAAAACAGGTGCTACATTAACTGTTGTGAAATAAGTTTTTAGGGTTTAGATAATGGTGGTTGTTTTTGCAACCATCATTATTTCTGTAACAAATGTTACGTACTAAATATTGTTTCCTCATAAAAATTAAATTATGCATTCTAATTATATAAAATTAAGAACAAGCAACGGAACACTAATTATATCTTCTCTCGAAATTGTTCGCTGCCAAGCCAGCAGCAATTATACTTGGTTTTACTTTACCAATAAAACATCTTTGCTTATTGCTAAAACCATTGGCACATATGTACATATTTTAGAAGAAAATGATTTTATACGCATACACCAGTCGCATGTTATAAACAGGGCGTATATAAATAGGATGGATGAGAATGGAGAAATATGGCTTAATGATGGAACAAAATATGTAGTAAGTAAGAGAAGAAAAACGATGGTGAAAAAGCAAATGTGTGGGTTGAAAATAGGAGGGTGATTGGGGTTTTTAATTTTTAAACTTATTTAAACAGTATTAACAGTGCTGTTAATACTGCCACAGCTAAACACAGCGGTGAGTAATATTTTGTATCCATTTTAGCAAACAGTGTATTTTTTATTTTCTTAAAAAAGCCTGCATATTTAAAATCGCCAATGGCTCTAACAAAAAAAATAAAAGCGATAAACCAAAACCCATAATTACTAATCCATAAGGGAAGTGGAAATAAAACCAAACCGGCTTTTAATAAAACAAAAATGCCAAAAGCACAAAATATAAGTGCAACAAATAGGGTTGCTAATGGAGATGGAGAAAATACTTTTGCTTCGCTTTTTTCTTTGGTAGGAATAGCAGCATTTAAAAATAACTTGCCACCAAATGCCCAATAAAAATGAATAGCGGCTATAGAAAGAAAAATTACACAAAGGATAAGTGAGATTGTTGTTTTCATTTTACACTATTGTTTATTGTCAAAATTAGTACATCTTATGTATGTTTTGAAGGTTGCATTTAAAATTTTCGAAGTTTGCAAATAGGGTTGTCAACCTTCGCAATCGTATTTTTATATTTGAAATTACTAACTAAGGTTGACAACCCTTGCGACCCATTTAAAGTATTGTTTATTTAAAAGAACTACCTTCCTCGCTCATACACATACATGCACAACCCCCACGACCAACTCATAGATAGTTTTTTAGAAAATAACATTGGCATAGATACCTATTTTTTAAGCGAAGCATTATCTAACGGCTTACAAGAAAATATAAAACATTTGCAAGCAGATGATTTAATGACATATGCTGGCGTGGGCAATGAAACCATAATGGATACCAAACAGCAAATGCGTGGCGATAAAATTTATTGGATGGATAAAACCCATGACAATGCATTTGAGCAACAGTTTTTAAACCAAGTAGAAAGTTTTATTGAAAGACTTAACAGCACCTGCTATACAGGCATAAATGGATACGAATTTCATTACGCAGTATATGGGCAAGGCGCAGGCTATAAGCGGCATAAAGACCAATTTAAAAACGATAGCAATAGAAAATATTCTCTCATAAATTATTTAAACAACAATTGGCTAGAAGCAGATGGCGGACAATTATTGGTTTATCAAAATGAAGTAGCACAAAAAATAGAACCACAATCTCAAACAGCTGTATTTTTTAAAAGCGATGAAATGGAGCATGAAGTGGTGAAGGCAAATAAGAATAGGATGAGTATTACGGGATGGTTGAAAAGAGTGTAAACTATTTACATTTTTGCAATATTATTTTTTTAATTTCTGCCCAATTTTTATCATAAGGTTTAAAACCTATCACTTCAAAATCGTTTTCTGCATCTTCAAAATAAACAATATTTCTCCAAAAAAAATTTAGTTGGCTTTTAGAATACTTGTTTTCAAAAAACACAATCAATTCCTCCCTTGAGTACAATTCTAATATAGCATATATATCAAAAAAATCTTTTCTTTTACCTCTTCCACAAACGGTATGCATTTTCATAGCAGCAATATCTTCCACAGAAAAATACAATACTTTATCAATTTCTACAAATGGATTTAGCAAGGTTGCAGGTTCTTGCACAAAGTCGCATTTTACTTTATTGATGTAGCAAAAAAACATTCTGCTATTCTTGCCAATAAATTCAAATGTCAAGTCTTTTTCTGAAGAAAGCACTATTTCTAATTCAGTTAAATCAAAGGGGTTTGTGCAAAAAAAATCTAAATCTATTGAAGTTCTATGACCTATCTGCAACGCAAGAGAAGTACCGCCTGCTAATGCAAAATTATTTTTAATAAAATCTATAGTGTTTAATTTTTGTAAAAGACTGTATGTATCTTTTTCAACTGTAGTAAGATGAAGCATGTATTTCATTTAATGGAATGTTGAAATATAAACTACAAAAGTTAGCTGTTTTTTTATCTAATACTCTGCTCTTTTTTATTGCATCAGTAATTTCTTCGGATGAATACATTTTTATTAAAGTATAAAAATCTTCTAAAAAACCACGTGTAAGGACTCTTTCAATAATTGATTTTTTATGCTTTTCTCTATCAATTAATTCTATAGGGGTATCCCAAAATAAATATTTAGAAAAAGGAAATTCTCCCGTTTCCAATTTTTTATCTAAAGAAGCTGTATCTATATAGTTAAAGTAAGAAGACATCTTTTATAAAATTATACACCAAATTTAATCA
Organism: Ferruginibacter sp.; assembly: GCA_031429575.1. Lineage (GTDB taxonomy): Bacteria > Bacteroidota > Bacteroidia > Chitinophagales > Chitinophagaceae > Ferruginibacter. The sequence continues at coordinate 31,125 of JANOZW010000117.1, read as the reverse complement.
TTATTTTTTACTTCCAGATTTTCCAAATGCGATCAACTCTTTAGGGCTCATATATCCCCCCGATTCTGTAACAACTATACCATCGCCATTTATTAAATACAAAGAAGGATAGCTCGTAACATTGTATTGAGAAGAAACTTGTACACCCTCTCCTTCTTCACCATCTAAAGAAACATTTATAAAATGCTCATTAAAGTAGGTGCCCACTTTATCACTAGAAAAAGTTCTTTTCTTTAATTGTTTGCATGGCCCACACCAAGATGCATACACATCTAAAAAAACAAGCTTGTTGTCTTTTTTTGCCAAAGCCAAAGCTTCTGCCCATGTGCCTTTGTGAAATTGTATTCCGCCTTTTGTATCTTCTTTAAAATTAACTTTTGGGTTGTTGTATGAATAATAAGCAAAAGCGCCGCCTGCTAGTAAAATGGTAAATATGATATTTTTCATCTTCATGGTAGTTTTTGTATGATGTAGATACAAGAATTTATATATGCTTGTTTTCTATGTTAAAAATAAGCCACATCATGCAAATGATAGAATAAACCATACAAATATTTTTCAGCAGTATATAAAAACTACCTTTGCCCATATTTTTTATTATGACTTTTGAAGATTTAAATTTAAACAACGCATTGCTTTCGGCCTTAAACGATGCAGGATATACCAACCCAACTACCATTCAGCATCGTGTGTACCCTGTAGTAATGAGTGGTAGAGATGTATGCGGTATTGCACAAACTGGTACAGGTAAGACGTTTGCATATCTTTTGCCCTGTTTGAAACAATGGAAATTTAGCAAAGAAAAATATGCACAAATATTGGTGATAGTGCCTACAAGAGAGTTGGTAGCACAAGTTGTTGAATCTGTAAAAGAACTTACTACATACATGAGTGTAACCGCTGTGGGTGTTTACGGCGGCACAAACATAAATACCCAAGCTGCAGAAGTAATGAAGGGTGTAGATGTGCTCGTAGCCACACCCGGAAGGTTATTCGACCTATTAATGAACGGCGCAGTAAAAACAAAAAATATAAAAAAAGTTGTAATAGATGAAATGGACGAAATGCTTAATCTTGGCTTTCGTACACAAATAAAAAACATTTTGGATTTACTGCCAGCAAAGCGACAAAATCTTTTGTTTTCGGCCACCATTACCGATGAGGTAGAAACCTTGATGGATACTTTTTTTAATGAACCGGTAAGAGTAGAAGCTGCACCAACAGGAACACCATTGGAAAACATTGAACAGATTGGATATGCCGTACCAAACTTTTATACCAAAGTAAATTTGCTAAAATTATTGTTGGCAGAAGATGAAACAATGACAAAGTTGTTGGTGTTTGTGGCCACAAAAAAACTAGCGGATGAATTATATACGCAACTAGAAACCATTTACCCAGAAACCTGCGGAGTAATACATTCCAACAAAGAACAAAATCACCGTTTTAATACCGTGAAACAATTTCACGAAGGCAATTATAGATTTATAATAGCAACAGATATTGTAGCAAGAGGTATTGATATTTCTGAAGTGTCCCATGTTATCAATTTTGATGTACCAGAAGTGCCCGAAAATTATATTCATAGAATTGGAAGAACAGGGCGTGCAGATAAGAAAGGAATAGCCATAACTTTTTTTACAGAAAAAGAAAAGCCATTGCTTGATGTTATTCAGGCATTAATGAAATATAAAGTACCAGTTTCTTCATTGCCTGATAACCTAGAAATATCGGAGGTTTTAACGGAAGACGAAATACCGAAGATATACATGAAAGCTTATCAGGTAAGGGCTCCAAAGAAAGAAGAGTCTGGGCCTGCGTTTCATGAAAAATCTGCTAAGAATCAAAAAGTAAATTTTTTGGTGAGTAAAAAGGATAGAATGATGAAGAAGTATGGCAGACCAAAAACGAGGGGTGCAAAACCTCCGAGAAAGAAATAAATTATTTTAAAGGATTTCTTTCCGTTTGTTTGTTATCCTCTACTGTATTAAATCTTTTTAAAAAATAATTCAAAGTTAGTTTTGCCAAGCGATTTTTTACGCTGATATAATTAAATATTTGTTTTGGTAATGCGCCTACGTTTACTTTAGCCTCTTTGGCGGTTCTGCCAAGTTCTAATTTATTGTATTGCTTATCTATCATTTTTTGAATACCGAAAAACAAAATATTGAAATAAATATTATGGATTTTATTGGCTTCATAATCTAAGCCAATAAAATGTGTTTCCATCTCAGTTTCATAAAATATAAAAGTATAAAATCCAACCATGATGTCGTTTTTATACAGAGCATAAAATTCAAAATTTTCTTGCAAATCATTTTTCAACTCGTAAAAATATTTCGTATTTACGGTTCCCAATTTTATGGTTTGCTTGTTTACTACATTCCAGTATAGCTTTTCAATTTCAGCTGCATGTTGTAAAATTTCATCAGCAGATAATCCTTTTTGTATAATTCCATCAAAGGCCTTTAAAACCTTCTTTGCTCGTTGCAAATATTTTTTATGCAAATCTTTTAAATAATCATCAAACGTTTTCCAATGTGCACGTCGGTGTATCTCCATCGTAACATCACCATTAAAAAAATGGTAGTCGAATACTTTGCTTTGTTGTTCTACAAAAACCTCCGCACAATCTTTTATAATAATACCACAAGGTTTGTATTTGTTTTGTTGTTTAAATAATTCAATAGCATCAAACACGAGGTTATTGTGGGCTTCGTTTTTAAAGTAAAAACCTTGAAAACCGATTCTAAATAAATGTCCGCAAACCAATAGGGGTAGGCGCTTTGGCAAGAGTAGTTTTATTAGCCTAGCTTTTATTTGTTTATCGTTGCTAAAATTTAAATGCTTGTGTTGAAATATAAATTGCTGTAAATAAACAACACCCACTAGTTTATCTTTTAAAAATACTTGTATATAATTATTTTCTACATCTACAATATTCGATTTTTCAAAAGCAAGTAAGTGGCGGCTTTGTAAATGATGGTTTGGTGAAAGGAACTCATCCCACACATTGTATATTCCATTAATACATTTAGATATTGCTATTGTAATTTTCAATAAATTTGGTAACGTTTTTTAGAATCGTAAATGTAGAACATAAATGAATTATTTTCGTTAAAATAAAATAACAAACCAAAATCTATCAAATAAAATGATGCAAGCAAAATATCAACGATTACAACTAGGTAAGGGTGAAATAAGCGGATACATTTCCATTTTTCTAGCAATGTTGGCATTGCTTAGTATATTTTGTTTTTATTTTCCTGAAAAGCTTACCACGCCTGAGTTTAGAGAAATTTATACCGCAGCTATGATGCAATTAGTTTTAAAAATTGTGGTAATTGGTGCTTTCTTTTTTGCACTACTGAGTTTTTTATTAAGCAAAAAAATTAAATGGGCTTTAATAGGCTCTACTATTGCAGGTACAGCCATTATTATGGGTGCATTAAAGGTACAAGGCTCTGTAGTAGAAAAATCTGATTGGTATTTTGGATTAGATTGGATGCTACTCGATTTACTATTGATGACCATTATTTTTATACCCCTAGAATTATTTTTTCCTAAAAACAAAAACCAAACAAAATTTCATGCAGAATGGCGTACAGATTTGGTTTACTTTATCATTAGCCATTTGTTTATTCAAATATTTGGTATCATTTCTCAAAAGCCTGCCATTTTATTTTTTGGTTGGATAGGGTTAGATAAAGTACACCTATGGATACAACAGCTGCCATTTTTGATAGCACTTGTTTTAACTTTTGTGGTTACCGATTTGTTTCAATATTGGGCACATCGCATTTTTCATAACCATGTTTATTTGTGGCGTTTTCACTCTGTGCATCACTCCACCCAACATATGGATTGGTTAGCTGGTAGTCGCACACATTTTGTAGATATTTTTTTTACAAGAGCAATGGCATTTGTGCCCTTGTATGTATTGGGTTTTCCGCCATCTGTGTTTAATATTTATATAGTATTTATTGCCATACACGCTGTGCTTATACATTCTAATACTCGTATAAATTTCGGTTTTATAAAATATATTTTTGCTACACCACAGTATCATCATTGGCACCACTGCGAAGACCCAAAATATTATGGCAAAAACTTTGCAACAGTTTTTCCTTTTATTGATATGATTTTTGGTACGTATTATTTACCCGGGAATGTTTGGCCTGAAGGTACTGGTGTACACGAATCGCAATTCCCCAAAGGATTTATAAAACAAACGATTTATCCGTTTACGAAAAGCCCGTTTGATAATAATTTGGATATGGAGGAGAGGAGTACGAGATGATGTAAAAATTATTTGATAAATTTATATTTTACAACTGAAACACTTATACTCTATATCATCACTATCTGCTATTCAGGTTATTCAAACCATGAATAAACCCGTGTGGGTTTTAACTAACGATATAGAATATTATGTTTGTAAGTATAATCGTATATCAACTGTTGCTTATCGGCTTTATAAAGAATACTTAATAGCAGAGTTTGCTAAAGCTTTTGAAATCTCAGTACCTGAAACCGCATTTGTAAAAGTGTTACCAAAACATTTACCCACGGATCTAGGAATTCCCAAAAAGCACTTTGATCAACCTTGTTTTGGATCCAAAAAACTTTCAGGTTGTAACGAAGTGGATAAGCATAATGTAGATCAAATAGCAAAAGCAAATAATAAAAAAGAGCTTCAAACAACACTACTAAAAATATCTTTTTTTGACATTTGGCTTGCCAATGAAGACCGAAGCCACAATAATTTTAATCTTTTGTTTACAGTGGAAAATGGGCAATATTATTTACATGCAATTGACCATGAAGCGTGTTTTAACCATGGTGTGTTAGAAGAAAGAAAATTGGCACCAATTACAGTTGAAGACTCATTGATATACAGCGAATTATATTCGAAGCTTTTTAATGGAAAACATTCTTTGAAACATGCTAACATTGATGCTCTTAAAGAAAATTACTACATTGTGTAAGTAAATGTAAAAGTGAATTGCAAGAAATATTATCAAAAGTCCCCCAAGAGTGGAATATTGATATAGCAAATAAAAGGAGCAAACTAGAAAAATATGTTTTAACAGAGGAATGGTTTAGCGATACTTGGAACAATTTTATTCAAATTTTACAGTTAGTAACAAAATAAGAATGTCATTACATTATACCATAGTATATATTACACCAAACCCAGCCATACAAAAAAAAATAGCTGTAGGTCTTCTTTTGTTTAATAAAAACGAAGTTTATTATAAATTTTCTCCCTTAAAATTGCAGCTATTAAAAAATATTTTAGGTAAAGATGTTTTTAAATTAGTACAAGATGGCTTAAAAACACTCTCAGCGAAGGTTATAGAACAAAATAATAATTATCATTTAAAAAATGGATTTAAATTAATAAAAAATCAAAATATTACAATAGATTTTACAGCTGAGTATGTGAATTATTTAAGTAGATATAAAAATAATATTATTTTTTATTCTACTCCAGCGACAATAGATATTGAACCTTCAGAAGAAATATTGGCACAACTTTTTGAAACCTTTATTGGAGAAAAGGAGGGAGATAAAAATTTTATTTCAAGACCCGAAAAACCAATAGATAGATTAAAAGAAAACTACAGTCTGCAACTACATAAACATTTTATAGAAGATAAAACAATTTCTTATAATGAAGTAAAAGGCTTACTTGTTCCGGTAAAAGTTGATTTGGTAGGTAAGAATGAAAAGGATGTATTTGTGCAGTCTATTTATATGGAGGCAAAACCGGATTTAATAATTCAAGAAATATCTACATTTTATCTATTAAAAAGCACATACAAAAAAAACAAAACGCCCATGCAAGATTTTGTACTTGCATCAGAGCCGCCAAAAGAACAAAAGAAACAACACGAATTATGGAAACATTTATTTGAATCAAAAGAATTTAATTATGTAGATGTTTCGGAGGCGGAAAAAATAATTGAATATGCTCAATTGCACAACGTGCTTCCAGTATTTGGTGAAGTAGATGAAGATTTTCCGTTTTAATATAGAAGCCTCACTTCCCCCAAACCCTCTCCCCATTCACCCAAGTACCCAACACTTTTGTACCTAATATTTTCCCCTTATCACAACTCATTAAATCTGTATTCAGCATAATAAAATCTGCCGCTTTACCTACTTCAATACTACCTTTTTCTTTTTCTTCAAAAGCGGCTTTTGCTGCCCATATTGTCATACCATAAATGGCTTCTTTGCGTGTCAATGCATTTTCCATTTGAAAACCATTTGCAGGAAAACCTTTGCTATCTTGCCTTACAACCGCTGCAAAAAAAGTTTTAAGTGGGTCAATATCTTCTACCGGAAAATCGGTGCCAAGCGGCATCCAATTATTTGTTTGTAATAATTGTTTGTATGCATACGATGTTTTTATTTGCGTAGCACCCACACGATCTTGCGCCCAATACATATCGCTCGTAGCATGTGTGGGTTGTACAGAAGGAATAATATCATACTCACCAAAATAATGAAAATCGGCAGCATCCATTACCTGTGCATGCTCTATACGCCAGCGCTTATCATTTTTTCCTTTTAATACATCGGCATATATTTTTAAAATAATTCTATTGCCACTATCACCTATGGCATGTGTACACATTTGCAAATTGCTATTGGCAAACATTTCTGCAGCTTTTTTAAAATGTGTTTCTGCATGTAGTAAAAAACCCTTCCAATTTTTTTTGTCTGCATAGTCATTCAGTAAGCATGCACCACGACTACCCAATGCACCATCTGCATAAAATTTAAAACCACCTACATGCAAACCTTCGGTCTTTAAAGGTCCGCTCTTTATCCATCTATCATAATATGTACTATCATCAGAAAGCAAAGCGAATATTTTCATTTTTAAACCATTGCTTTTTTGTGCATCTTTTATTAGCTCCACTGTATGTTCACTTACCCCACAATCATGTACACCAGTAAGCCCAGCAGCAAAACATTTTTCTTGCATATTATTAAAATATCTTTTAGCCAATGTATCGTTTATTAGGGGTACCTTTTTTTCAGCAAAGTGCATAGCGTTATCCACCAAAACACCAGTAAGTTTTCCATTCTTCACTTCTACCTCACCCCCTTCTATTTTTGTATTAATGGTAATACCAGCTAAGTCTAATGCCTTTTGATTAAGCAAAGCAGCATGCCCATCAACCCTTTTTAAAAACACAGGTCTATTGGGAAATAGGCTATCAAAAATTGCCTTATTAGGATATGTTTTTACAGTCCAATCATTTTGATCCCAACCTCTGCCATATATCCATTCAAGCGGAGCCGTTTTTTCATATTCTTTTATTTTACTCACCACTTCTTCAAAAGAGGTTGTTCCAAAAAGGTTGCATTTCCAACTATCAGTTGCATAGCCTGTAAAATGGCAATGTGCATCTATAAAGCCTGGGAAAATGGTATTGCCTTTGGCATCAATATTATTGTTAGAAGAGTATTTTGTTTGAATGTCCACATTATTTCCAATGGCAATTATTTTTCCATCATCAATAGCCATGGCTGTAGCTTCCGAGAAGGTAGAATCAGCGCTGTATATTTTAGCGTTGCTAATAATAAGCGAAACATTTTTTTTGCTGCAAGAAAATAAAGCAATGAAAATAAAGCAATAAGCAAACCATGTATAATTTTTCATCCCACTAAAATAATCAATTCTAATGTTAGGGTTTCATTATTTCTATTTTTTACCTTCCATTATACATTATAGAAAATATAAATTGTTTATTTTTGCAATACCCTAATTGTTAAAAAATGAGTACCCCCACTGCTGAGAAATTGCTTTTATTAGCAAATGACTATCCTATTTTCAAAAAATGTTTCCAAAGAAACAAGAGCGATGAGCTAAAAGATACTGGCATATGGCCCTATTTTAAAACAATATACGAGTGCGAAGGCCCCGAGGTAAATATGGAAGGCAGAACCGTGCTTATGGCAGGTAGCAATAATTATCTTGGACTTACAGGTCACCCATATGTAAAAGAGGCGGCTATAAAAGCCATTGAAAAATATGGTACAAGTTGCTCAGGCTCACGCTTGCTTACAGGTACATTAGACCTACACGAAGCGCTAGAAGAAAAATTAGCAAAGTTTATGGGCAAAGAAGCCTGTTTGCTTTTTAGTACTGGTTACCAAACGAGCCAAGGTGTTATACAACCATTGGTATCGAGAGGGGAATATATTTTAAGCGATAGAGAAAACCATGCAAGTATTGTAAGTGCCAATGTAATGGCAAAAGGTTTAATGGATACCAATATTATTAGGTACAAACACAACAGTGCGAATGATTTGGAAAAACGGTTGTCTCGTTTGCCAGAAGATGCGGCTAAACTCATCGTAACTGATGGTGTTTTTAGTAGCGATGGTGCAATCGTAGATTTGGCTAACATATATGATGTAGCAAAATATTACAATGTGCCAGTGTTGCTGGACGATGCACATGCATTTGGTGTAATTGGCGATGGTGGCAGAGGTACTGCTAGCCATTTTGGTTTAGAAGATGAAGTACCTATTACCTTTTGTACATTTTCTAAAACCCTTGCTAGTATTGGTGGTTTTGTGGTTGGCAATGCAGCTGAAATAAATTATATAAAACACCATTCATCGGCATTAATATTTAGTGCTTCTCCATCGCCTGCTAGCACAGCTAGTGCATTGGCAGCATTGGAAATTTTAATAGCACAACCAGAGTTGGTAACAAAACTACAAACCAATGCCCATTATTTAAGAAGTAATTTGATACGCTTAGGCTTTAACGTACCCGAAGGTGAAACAGCCATAGTACCCATTATGGTAGATGAAGCAGTAGGTTTAAAACTTTGGCAGGAATTGTATAGTCGTAACATATTTGTAAATGTTTTTGTACCACCAGCAACACCTGTAGGCACTTGCCTTATCAGAAATAGTGTAATGGCTTCTCATGAAATAACCAATTTAGATTATTTGATAGATACATATTCTCATGTTGGCAAACAAATGGGAATTATTTAATTTTAATTCAGAATTTTAAATTATCGAAAGAGGTGTCACCTTTCATTACTGAATTTCAAGTATTAAAGATTAACAAAAGGTGACACCTCTATTTTTTTGCCGTTTTAATTATTAATTTGCATGCATGTTTAACGCAGCACAAGTAAAAGCACTTCAACAAGATTCTTTAAAATGGTTATCATTTTCTGATGGAGAAATTACAACCGATAATGTGGAAGAGCTTCGCAATATTCTTCGATTCCATGAGCATAGGTATTATGTAGAAAGCGACCCATTGATTACAGATGGTGAATACGATACTATTTTTAAAAAATTAGAAAAGTTTGAAAAGGAAAATCCATCTTTAATTACTGCAGACTCCCCAACGCAGCGTGTGGGCAAGGGTTTGATAAAAAATTTCCCCAAGGTGCAGCACCTTGTACCGATGTTGTCTTTAGACAATTCGTACAATGCAGATGACTTAATAGATTTCGATAGAAAAGTAAGAGAGCTTTCTGGTATAGAAAATATTGAATATTGTGTAGAACCAAAATTTGATGGTGCAAGTATTTCGCTTGTGTATGAAAATGATACTTTATTAAGAGGCATAACAAGAGGCGATGGTGAAGTCGGCGATGAAATCACAGCAAACATTCATCAGATACGTTCTATACCAATTAATGCAAAATTATCTGACTACGGTATCGAACAAATAGAAATACGTGGAGAAGTATTGATTAATAAAAACAATTTTGCAAAATACAATGAAGGGTTAATTGAAGAAGGCTTGCCGCCACTGGCAAACCCACGCAACGCAGCAGCAGGAACACTTCGTATGAAAGATTCGGCTGTGGTGAGCAAAAGAAATTTGGAAGCGTTTTTGTACCACGTAAGCTATTTCACAACGACAGACAACAGACAACAGACAACAACAAGTGCAACCAAACAACAAACAACAAACAACAAACAATCTGTTCCACAAACCCACTCAGGCTTTCTCGAAATGCTCTGGCAACTCGGTTTCAAATCTCCTAAAAAAGAAATGAAAGTAAAGCATGGCATTGATGAAGTAATAAAATACATAAACGAATTTGAAGCAGGAAGAGATGCGCTGCCTTATGAAATAGATGGCATGGTAATAAAGGTGAACGATATTGCTATGCAAGACAAGTTGGGCATGACATCGCACCATCCACGTTGGGCCATTGCTTTTAAATTTAAAGCTAGACAAGCTACCAGTAAATTATTAGGAGTAGAGTTTCAGCTTGGGCGTACAGGAGCTGTAACACCAGTAGCAAAAATTGCTGCGGCACAAGTTGGCGGTGTTACGGTTACCAGTATTTCTATACACAACGAAGATTATATAAAAGAAAAAGATTTAAAAATAGGTGATAGTATTTTAATAGAACGAAGTGGTGACGTAATACCGCAAATTGTAAAATCATTAGCAGAACTTAGAACAGGAGAAGAAACAGATATTGAATTTCCTACAAACTGCCCCGTGTGTAATGACGTACTTGTGAGACCAGAAGGCGAGGCCGTTTGGCGTTGTGTAAATATAAATTGCGAAGCGCAAGTAGTAGAACGTATTATACATTTTGTGAGCAAAGATGCCATGGATATAAAAAGCTTCGGCGATGCAAATGTGCGCAAGTTTTATGCCATGGGCATTATAAAAGATGTACCAAGTATTTATGATTTAAAACCTGAGATGTTTGCAAACATGGAAGGCTTTGGGGCAAAATCTGTTAACAATTTAATGGAGGCGATTGAGGCATCTAAACAACAACCGCTACATCGTTTAATTTATGGATTAGGCATACGATATGTAGGGGAAAATACAGCTAAAACTTTGGTGAGAAGTATTGATGATATTTTTGAGTTGGCTACAAAAAATATAGATGACCTAAAACAAATGGATGATGTTGGTGTAAAAGTAGCAGATAGCATCACCGCATTTTTTAAGAATGAAGATAATATTGCCATGCTAAAACGCTTGCAGGATGCAGGTTTGCAAATGAAGGCTATAAAAAAAGAAAATGTAGAAGGCGGCTTAAATGGGCAAACATTTTTATTTACAGGCACATTAAATAAACTAAAAAGAAGCGATGCTGAAGCTATGGCAGAAGCAAAAGGTGGAAAAATATTGAGTGGCGTAAGTAGTAAATTAAATTACTTGGTAGTGGGCGAAGATGCAGGTAGTAAATTAGAAAAAGCAAAAAAAATACAAGCGATAAATATTATCAGTGAAGATGATTTTATTTTGTTGATGGAAGGAAGTTAAAAACGCTTTTAAAATCAATATAATTTGTAACTTGCTTTTATAAAATTTTATACCATGATTGATATTGAAGGAATAGAGGCACAAACAAACAAAGATGGACAAATTACTCACCTAACTTTAGATGTTGAAAAGTATAAGGATATATTAGCACCAATTATGAACCAACTTGCTTTATCAGAAAAAGAAGCATTTGATAATAAATGGAAAAAAGGAATTAGCCCTGAGGAATTGAAGCAAAATTTGCACAAAAGAATTGAAAAATTATGGCGAAGTAAATATTGATCCGAATCTTGAAGATAAGTTATACAATTTAGTTTTTACTTTACACTCCAAGGAGTATTTTGGTTTTATGGATAGTGCATTTGATTATGTAGATAAAATAATAACGTTTATACATTCGATTCCTTCTCAAAAATACAAGGTTGCATACAACAAAAAATTTGGAGCTTACTACTGTAGCTTTAAAGCAAACTCAAACACAACTTGGTACGTAATTTTTGATAGACAAGACAATAAATATTTTGTAAACGAAATAACAAACAACCATTGTGCAGATTATGCTTTTGTAATATCTATGATAAAATAAGATCAGCTAGAGAAATGTATAAGTATTTTTAATAATAAAAATTTTTAGAATAGAAAATCAGTTTTAAGATGGTAGAAAAAGCAACCTTACAGTTTCTTGAATCATTAAGAAAAAATAACAATAGAGAATGGTTTGAAGCCAACCGAAAAAAATATGAAGCCGCAAAAGAAAATGTAAAACAAGTTACCGAAACATTGATAAAAGCACTTGGAGAACAAGATGAAGAACTTGGCCAACTGCTTGCAAAAGATTGTACATTTCGTATAAACAGAGATGTACGATTTTCTAAAGATAAAGCACCGTATAAATCCAATATGTCGTGCATATTTTCCAAGGGTGGAAAAAACTCAGATAAATCAGGATTTTACGTACATATAGAACCAAGTGTAGCATTTGTAGGCGCAGGCTACTGGGCACCCGAGGCGAAAAAATTAGCAGCGGTAAGGCAAGAGATAGATTATAATTTGGATGATTGGAATACAATTATTTCTGCTAAAAAATTTAAAGCCACTTTTGAAGGCGGCTTAAGCCAAGAAAATGTTTTGCAACGACCTCCCAAAGGTTATGATATAGAAAACCCAGCAATAGCGTTTTTAAAACTTAAAAGTTTTATTGTAAGAACAAAAATTACGGATGCACAATTAATGGATAAAAACTTTGTAAAAACTATTGTGAATATATATACCGTTGTAAAACCCATGTTGGATTTTTTGGATGAGGCAGAGTAATTTTTAATCATCTAATAAATCATAAAAAATATATTTTTCATCGTATTCAATATTGTTGTCTTTTAAAATTTTTAAATACTCTTCTTTAAAAGATGTTTTAGCATGATGTGTTTTTTGGTTTAAAATATATTTTACAACGGCATCTATTTGCGAATGACTATTGCTGAATGCGCCATACCCTTCTTGCCATTGAAATTTCCTTTTTGTAAAATTTTCTTTATTTACAAATTCTGAACTATCGCCTTTTACCAAACGCATTATTTCTGAAATAGATTGTTTAGGATTTAAACCAATAAAAATATGTATATGATCTTCTGCTGAATTTACGGCTAACATTTTATGCCCATTACCTTGCACTATTCCTGTAATGTATTTATGAAGGCTATCTTCCCATTCGTTTGTTATTATGGCTTTTCTATATTTTACTGCAAAAACAAAATGAATATGCAATTGGGTGTAAGTGTTGGGCATAAATAATATTTGTAATAAAAATATTAATTATTATTTTACAAATGGATATTTATTTTTGGGTATGGGTAGCTCCTACGGAGCAAGATTGTATCATTGATTATTTTTCTACAAATAGGTAGCCCCTAGCGGGGCAAATGTGCACAGCATAGCTATCTTTTAATATGTGCTATTTTGAATTGGTTGATTAGAATAAAATGCAGCTCAAAATTAAACATGTTTTATAGGAAGCACTATTTTTGGGGAAGGCTAGCTCCTACGGAGCAAAATTGTGCATGAAATTGTTGTTCTACAAATAGGTAGCCCCTAGCGGGGCAAATTTGCAGAACATACCTATCGTTTAATATGTGCTATTTTGAATTGGTTGATTAGAATAAAATGCAGCTCAAAATTAAACATGTCCCATAGGGACTACCTATTTGTAACCAATTGTGATCGTAGCAAACCGTGCTCCGTAGGAGCTACCCAACATTACTCACAGACCTGAAATTATTTCCTCAATTCCAACGCCGCCAGTTCATATACCCTTTTCTTCTTTCTCTCATACCACCACTTAGGAAATGTTTTTTTCATAAGCGTATCTATATTCCGCATCCCAAATAATTTCCATAATCCATTTAATTTGCCGCTAATGCTGCCTTGCAATGCACGAAGGCTCATGGCAAAACCCGCTTCAATATATTCCATGTGGTGCCAATAACCGGCAGGCATAAACAATGTATCACCATGGTCTAATATTACTTCATATCCATTAGCCTTTTTTACAGCAGGAAAATTTTCATAATCAAACGAACTATTATAATTTGCAAAATTTGCAATACTTAAAACTTCCCAAGGCTTACGATATAATTTATATTTTTCTTCATGTGGAAAAAGCAATACTCTTTTTTTGCCTGCAAACTGTGTGTGTAAAATATGGCTCATGTCTATATCAAAATGCATGTGGGTAATAGAGCCTTGTCCACCAACAAAAAGCATAGGGTATTTTTTTACAAAACCCTTCATTAGTTCATCTGGCCAAGTAAAATCGTGCACAATATTTGGCGCATGCTGAAAAATATTAAATAAGAATATTCTTAAATCCAATGGCCCGGCTTTTACTTTACGCAAATAATCACCAAACTTCATGTAGTCATCTGCAGTATTTATTGGGGTATAAGAATCACTCTTTACATTATTATAAACACCTACTTTGCTTTCTCCAACGGTATCAATAAAATAATCCCAATTCCATTTTTGGTAAGCAGGCCAATTTTTGGCCATATTTTTTATAATAAGCGGCCTATTTGTATTATAATATTTTGTTCTAAAATCTTCTGGCGAAATGGAATCTACTATATCTATCTGTTTAAGCTGCATATTAAAGTAGTTTAATGTGTAAAAATAGAGATAAAAGCCTTTTGTACAAAAAAGTTAACATACCGTTTATCAAATAATAGAAACAAAAAAAGTGACTTTCAAATGAAAATCACCTTTTTTATAATTAAAAAAATAGTTTAATGCCTTACTTGGCCATCGTGTTTTTGCTTGTATATTCTTCTACTTAATTTCTTTTTATCTTGTCTAAGGTCTTTGCGTTCCTCGGTTGTAACTACGCCGTCAGCTTTATAGTCTTTACGCTCTTGTTTTACTTTTGCTGTTTGCGCTTTCAACCTAGCAGCTTCCATTTTTGTAAGTTCACCGCTATTTACGCCTTGGCGTATTCTTTGTTTATCGTTTTTAATGGTACTTACTGGCTTTGCAGTGGTAGGGGCTGTTTGTGCAAATGATGTAGCAGATACTACACTAAATAATGCAATAGCTACAATTGATTTTACTTTCATAATTGAAAAAATTTATTGTTTTTTAAAATTGGTTTAATAACAATACAGACCAAGATTGAAAATAAAAGTTTAAAGCGATAAATGTTAAAAAAAAGAAAACGTATTTATTGGGGAAGAATATTAAAGCTCATTCTATGATATTTACATAACCCATACTTTTCTATGGCCGCTCTGTGTAATGCAGTACCATAGCCCTTATTACGATCCCAGCTATAATAATTAAACTCAGTATGTATCGTATTCATAAAATCATCTCTATACGTTTTTGCCAATACACTAGCTGCAGCTATAGATGCATATATGCTATCCCCTTTTACAATACAAGTGTGTTTAATTTTTTTATAATCTTTAAAACGATTTCCATCTATTAGTAAATGATTGGGAGATTTTTTTAAATTATCAATGGCAATATGCATGGCTTTAAATGATGCTTGAAGAATATTTATTTTATCTATTTCTTCATTGGAAACAATACCCACAGCAAAAGCAATACTTTCTTTTTCGATAATGGGGCGAAGTAAATCCCTACTTTTTTCTGACAATAATTTACTATCGTTAAGTAGTGGGTGATAAAAATCTTTAGGAAGAACAACGGCCGCAGCAAATACAGGCCCAGCATAACAACCCCTACCGGCTTCATCTAGGCCTGCTTCTATTTTGTTTTTATTGAAATAAGGTTGTAGCATATTCTTACAAATATCTTACAATCAAAGCTATAATAACAATATCCTTTACGTAAATTTGTAAAATTATTTTATAATATGCGCCTAATAAAAAAGTGGGTATTAGCCACATTCATTCTCACATTTTTGGTAATCATTGCGGGTGGTGTAGTACGTACTACACAAAGCGGTATGGGCTGCCCCGATTGGCCAAAATGTTTTGGGCTTTGGATTCCACCTACGGATGCATCTCAACTACCCCCTGATTTTGAAAAGTTTTTAAAAGTACAAGACATTGACCATTCCTTTAATGTTTACCATACATGGATAGAATATGTAAATAGGTTGCTGGGAGTTCTTTTAGGTGTATTTGCCATTATTCAGTTGGCATTAATTTTAAGAAGAAAAACGGATAATCCAAGAGCATTTAAATTAGCAGTAGCCTTTTTAGTTATTGTAATCCTTACTGGTTTATTTGGTGCCATCGTTGTAAAATTAAACCTTGCCCACTTAAGTATTTCTATTCATCTATTATTTGCACTAGTACTTATACAAATAGAATTGGCATTGCTAATGACCGTAACTGGTAGGTTGTTTAAAAAAACGGCAGGCACAAAAATGCGACGTGCTTTGGTTTTACTGCTTGTTGTAATTTTAGCACAAAGTATTTTGGGTACGCTTGTGCGTATGTATATAGATGATGTGAGCAAGGAGTTACATTTTGAACAAAGAGAAGCTTGGCTTGCAGGAATGCCTATAGCATTTTTAATACACCGCACATTTTCTTGGATTGTATTGGCATCGGTAATTTATATTAATTGGTATTGCAGAAAAGTAGCCGCTTTAAAAAAATATCTTTTAAGGGTAGTTGTATTGGTACTCTGTAGCCTTACAACAGGTATTGTATTGTATTATCTAGATATGCCAGCTATAGCACAACCGCTGCATTTATTGTTAGCTGCACTTACCATTACACAAATTATGTTTGCTATTTTATATACAAAAAATACTACAGATTTGTTAAAACCACAAGTGCTATAAAAAGTTTATATTGAATAAAATTATAAGTACTTAATTTTATCAAAATAAAAAGAATAGAACATGAAGGTATTTTTCAAAAATTTGTTTTATTCCCTACCCATACAATTATTTATCCTTCATTTTAGAAAGTACCAAATGTTACTCATTTTTTGGTACTTGCTCTTCGGTGTTACTCAGGGGAGCGTAATGAAATCTTTTGGCGCCGATGCACTTTTCTTTTCGCCGGAATACTTGGGCTCTACAAATATGCTAGCAGCTTTTATTACAGGGTTATCGTTAGGTGTGTTTATTATGTGCTGGAACATTACTACGTTTATTTTGCATAGCAAACGATTAAAATTTTTGGCAGCTACATCTAATCCATTTTTAAAATATTGCATAAACAATGGCATGTTGCCACTCATGTTTATCATTTATTATTTTATAAAATTGTATCAGTTTGATCAATATAAAGAATTAATGAGTGCTTCTACCATTATATCAGAAATATTTGGGATAGCGAGTGGTGTATTTATATTAATATCTTTTTCTTTTGCCTATTTTTTTGGTGCAAGTAAAACCATTGAGCGTACCATGGCGCCGCTTATTGGCAACCCTGAAATTTTTAATAAAACTTTTACCAAAAAAGATAATAGGCAAGATGAATTTGGCTTAAAAGTAATTTGGTATTTAACCAAGGGCTTTCGATTAAAGAAAGTAAGAAATGTAAATCATTATAGACAAGATTTTTTGGATACCGTTTTTAAAAGACACCACTGGGCGGCCATTATTAGCATCGTAATAGCCTTTATACTAATTGTAGTCACTGGCTTTTTTCAAGACTATAAAGTGTTTGAAATACCCGCAGCATCTAGCATACTTATTGTATTTGCTTTACTAATAGCTGTAATTGGTGCGCTTACTTATTTTTTACAAAGCTGGAGTTTGCCAGCTGTTATTGTATTACTTTTTTTATTAAATATTTTATATGAAAAAGAAATTATAGATCCTCGAAATAAAGCATACGGATTAAATTATAAAAATAAAAACGATAGACCCACATATAACAAAGCAGCGCTTAATGCATTGTGTACACAAGAAAAAATTACTGCCGACAGAGAAAACATGATTGGCATATTGAATCATTGGAAAGCGAAACAACAGCAATCAAAACCTGTAATTGTTTTTATAAATGTGAGTGGTGGCGGTTTACGGAGTTCAGCATTTACCATGAATGCGTTGCAACAAATAGATAGTATTTGCCAAGGCAACTTAATGAATAACACATTTATGATAAGTGGAGCAAGTGGGGGAATGCTAGCTGCTGCCTACTATCGGGAGCTGTATAAAAACAGAAATAGTAAAGCTCGTATGAATATTTACGATAAAAAATATACTAATAATATTTCTAAAGATTTATTGAATCCCGTATTTACATCTCTAATGGCAAGAGACATATTTGCACCAGCCCAACGCTTTACCGTAGGAGAACATAGCTATGTAAAAGATAGGGGCTATGCATTTGAAAAAAAACTGAGTGATAATACAAATGGATTGCTCAATAAACAAATGAAAGACTTGGGGGCAGATGAATCGGTAGCAAATATTCCATTAATGATTTTTGATGCGGTAATAAAAGCCGATGCAAGAAAAATGATGATAAGCACACAGCCTATTTCGTTTATGATGAAACCGTTTTCCACACACAACGATACTACCATAAGCCCCGATGCAGTTGATTTTGCAGCATTGTTTGTAAAACAAAACCCCATGGATATGCGCATGCTTACTGCACTTCGTATGAATGCAACTTTTCCATATGTATTACCCAATGTGTGGCTGCCAAGCAATCCTGTAATAGATGTGATGGATGCTGGCTTGCGAGATAACTTTGGGCAAGAAACTAGTATGCGTTTTATAGATAATTTTAAAGATTGGATAAAAGAAAATACTGGTGGTATTTTGTTTATTCAAATAAGAGATAGGTCTAACGATAATTGGCAGCAACCTTTTGAAACAAAATCTGTAACCGATATGATTGTAACACCTGCCACTATGTTACAACACAATTGGTTTAAAATTCAAAATTATTATCAAACAGATCAGTTTGGGTATTTAGCCAATGATACCGCCTTAAATATTTTTAAAGCATCACTTATGTATATCCCTCAAAAAGAAGATAAAGGCGCAGCATTAAATTTTCATTTATCCGCAAGAGAAAAAAGAGATGTGGTAGCATCTTTTAATAATGCACTTAACCAATCAGAAGTAAAAAAAATAGCTACGTATTTGAAACGGTGATTTTAAGGTTGTATTAATTTAAATGCTTTTTCAATAACTTTAATGGTAATTTCTTGCATTGCTTTTACGGGTTCTCCATCAATGTGTACGAGTTCCATTTCCGGGTTAGAAATATGTATGTTTTTTGTTTGAAAATAATGAAACGTTCTTCTATCTTCTGATACAGAAACGACCTTTCCTGTTTTTAATTGAAGAATTAATTTTAAAAAAAGGCTCAACTTACTTTCTTTTTTTACCACCACCACATCTAATAGCCCGTCATTCAAACTCGCCTTTGGAGCAATGGTAAGGCTATTACCAAATTGATTGCTGTTAAGCACTGCTACAAAAAAAGCTTTTGCTTCTAATATGGTATCATCTACACGAATGGAAAAAGCATGTGGCTTTGCCTTAAAGAAATTCTTAGCCGTAAGTTTTAAATAATTAAATGGCCCCCTATTTTTTCCGGCCGCAAATTCGTGCGCTATTCTTGCATCAAAGCCTACCCCAAAATTATGACAAGCAAATTGTTTGTTTACCCAAAATGCATCAATATAACTTGCCGTACCATGTAAAATAACATCCATGGCTTTTTGCGGGGCTTTTGGTATGCCTGCAGTAAAAGCCAAGCCATTGCCCGAGCCCATCGGTATAATACCAACATGTACATCTTCGCTTGTAAGATAAGCCCCCACTTGGTTTACCGTACCATCACCTCCACAAATAATAATATCGGTAATTTTTTCTGTAACAATTTTTTCTTTTAAGAAAGTATAATCTCCTGATAATTCTGTAGGTAATATTTCATATGCAAATCCTGCTTGGGTAAGTTTGTTTTCAATAATGGATATTGTTTGCTCTTTATTTTTTGTACCCGAAATCGGATTTATAAAAACAATAAAATGTCTACTTTTCAAAATGTATAAAATGTTTTTGTGATTGCATAATAAAAGATCAGCAAAGATATAATGTTGAACGGAGCGTCGCCACCAGAGCTTTATCAAGGCTTCTCTGCTGGTAAAAAAACCTCACCCCCGCCTCTCCTTCGGAGAGGAGCCACACTCCAATATTTTAAAATTATTCCAAAATGTCAGAGTCCAAAAGTCCCCCTGGGGGGATTTAGGGGGCTTTCACCACCTCAATAACGCACTACCCCAAGTAAACCCACTTCCAAATGCTGCCAAGCAAACCAAATCATCTTCTTTTATTTTACCTGCTTCCCATGCTTCGCACAATGCAATAGGAATAGAAGCTGCAGTTGTGTTGCCGTATTTATCTATATTATTAAAAACCTGATCATCTCTTAATTGCAATTTTTGTTGTACAAACTGAGCAATGCGCAAATTGGCTTGATGCGGCACAAGCATATTTATATCGCTTGTTTGCAAATTGTTTTTTTGCAAAGCTTCCATTATCACTTCAGGAAATTTTACCACAGCTTTTTTAAAAACCGCTTGCCCATCCATGTTGGGATAATTTTGAGCATTGTCTATCATAGCATGACTCATAAACATTTCGCCCCTTGCGGCTTCATCAAAATTAGCCACAGGTTCTTTTACCCAATGGTTGGCATGGGTGCCAGGGTTAAACATGGCAAGAATTTCTGCACTCTCCCCATCGCTGTGCAAATGTGTGCTTAGTATGCCTTGTTTTTCTGTAGGCTGCAACACCACCGCACCAGCACCATCCCCAAATATTACCGAAATATTTCTACCCCTTGTACTAAAGTCTAATCCGAAAGAATGTTTTTCGCTACCTACCACCAAAATATTCTTGTACATACCAGTTTTTATAAATTGGTCTGCTACAGAAATGGCATACACAAAGCCGCTACATTGGTTACGAATATCAAGCGCACCAATTTCTTTCATCTTCATTTCACGCTGTAGCAAAACACCACAACCTGGGAAATAATAATCGGGACTAAGCGTAGCAAAAATAATAAAGTCCACATCTTGAGGAGTAATGCCTGCACGCTGTATCGCAATTTCAGCGGCTTTTATACCCATGGTGGCGGTGGTCTCTTCTGTGCGATGTGCAAATCGGCGCTCTTGTATACCGGTACGTTCTTGTATCCATTCATCACTGGTTTCTATATAAGCCGTAAGGTCATTATTGGTAACAATATTTTCTGGAACGTATTTTCCTATTCCAGCAATTTTTGATTGTGGCATGCGATCGTTTTAGAAAAGCAATTTAGTGAAAAGGAATGGAAATGAAACTATTTCAGATGCAACGACTTTATGCTGTATCTTTTTTTAGCTTATTGTTTTACTTTAAAAGTTCAACAATACAAGTACTTTTTTCTTCGGAAAAATTGGTTGTACAAATAGCTTTATAACCGTGCTTTTTAACGTCTATAATTTCAACAGTTACAACCATTTCTTTTTCTAAAATTGATGCGTCTCCCTTAATAACTTTTACAGGGCGCAATTCGTAAGTGCATTCATCAACCCAAGTTATACTAAAAACAATGTTAAAACTTGAATTTACCTCAGTTTGATACTTTTCATTTCTGGTAATAACAGTAATACCTAATTCTTTTTCACTTATTTTAAACTTGCCTTCATGAAAAAAAGCGCAGGTTTGGGCGTTTGTATTTAATGATAAATTAAAAAAAAACAAAAAAGCAAAAAGTAATTTCATATGCATGCTGGTAATAATGGTTGTGATATATATTTAAGAAGCATTCAACGACCTCCACAACATATCCTTCAACTCCACCAAATTTACATTCGTAAGCGATGAAATAAATATAGACGGAATATTTGTAGGCAACTCTTTTTGTATAGCTTCTTTCAATTCATCATCCAACATATCGCTTTTACTTATCGCTATTACAAAATCTTTTTGCAACATTTCAGGGTTGTAAGCCTCTAGTTCATTACGCAGTATTTCAAATTCTTTTTTATGATCATTACTATCCGCAGGTATCAAAAAAAGCAAAATAGAATTTCGTTCTATATGACGAAGAAAACGATGACCCAAACCCTTACCTTCCGAAGCACCTTCAATAATACCAGGCAAATCTGCCATACAAAAACTTTTACCATCTCTATATTCTACCATACCAAGTTGTGGTACGAGTGTTGTAAAAGCATAGTCCGCAATTTTTGGTTTAGCCGCAGTAATTACAGAAAGCAACGTTGATTTACCCGCATTAGGAAAACCCACCAAACCCACATCTGCCAATACTTTTAGCTCCAGTGTTTTTATACCTTCTACACCAGGTTCACCAGGTTGTGCATACTCGGGTGCTTGATTTGTAGATGTTTTAAAATTATAATTTCCCAAACCACCACGACCGCCTTTTGCTAAAATCACCTCCTCACCATCGTGCAAAATTTCTGCAACTTTTTCGCCCGTTTCCGCATCCCTAGCAATGGTACCAAGCGGCACTTCTATAATAATATCTTTACCAGTTTTTCCACTCCTTTGTCCCCCTTCGCCATTGCCACCATCTACTGCCAATACATTTTTAAAATAACGAAGGTGCAGCAACGTCCACAATTGTGTGTTGCCTTTTAAAATAATATGCGCACCACGCCCACCATCACCACCATCGGGACCACCTTCTGCCGTAAGTTTATTACGCAAAAAATGCCTGCTGCCCGCACCACCATGTCCGCTACGGCAAAAAATATTTATCTGATCTACAAAATTTGAACGTTCCACTAGTTATATATAAGTAAGTGGCAAAAATACAAAAAGATAGGCGCATTGATAGTATTGGTTTTTGACGGGATCTAAAACTATCGTAAGAGGTGACACCTTTTATAATAAACTTTAAGATAGAAATTACTTCAATGAGGTGTTACCTCTAATATTAAATAGCAATAATTTTAAATACTTCTCTTTCGGGGCGGTCATCAGAAAGCAAGATTTAACAGATATTCGGCCTTCTACGCTGTTCCGTATTTTTATGTATGCGTATGCCGCCTGCGGACGGCACGCATACATAAAAATACACCGCTTCGTCCGCCGCCGCTTGTCAGCAATAAATCTTTCCCCAACTTTTATTATGCATCAGATGAAGCAATTTTTTTTATCAAAAATAATATTTTAAAACAAATTTTCAATAAATATTGAAAATACAAAAACATTTATTACCTTTGTGAAGGAAATGGGAATACAGCCAAAATTTAAAAGTATGAACATTGTAGCCTATATCATTTACCTCTTTATTACTTACATTATCACCGTAAGGGTTGGCAAAGTTTTTTACAAAAATGGTCGCCATTATATTTTAAGCATTGTGCATGGCGATGAGCAACTAACAGACTTTATAAACAAAATTTTATTAGCAGGCTATTATTTAATGAACCTTGGCTATGCCACAATAATACTTAGCTTTTGGAAAACCGTAACAAGCTACGCAGACCTAATAGCAAGCGTAAGTAATATGACTGGAAGAATATTATTATCACTCGCCATTGTTCATTTTGCAAACATGTACATCATTTCCATCATTGGAAAAAAGCAATATCTTTTCACTCACCATAAAAAATCAAGATCATGAAAACAGACCTAAATTTCATCGCTTATTTAATTTATTTACCAATCATTGTAGCCCTTACTTGGTATGTGGCACACACATTGTTTCAAAACAGTAAAGTGTTTATGCTAGATATTTTTAGAGGTAAAGAAGATATTGCCTTTAGCACAAACAAACTTTTTGAAACTGGATTTTATCTACTCAATATTGGTTTTGCATTACTTATTATGGAAATAGCTTATGAAATTGGCAGCAATAGAAATTTGCTAGAAATACTAAGTACAAAAATTGGCGGCTTTGCCATTTACTTAGGTATAATGCTTTTCTTCAACCTGTATTTATTTTTTAGAGGAAGAAGAATTTCTAAAGCAAAAATGACAAATGTAGAAACCATTAAGCCTATTTAAAGAAATTTTGTATTAGCCACGAATGCTCGAATTAAAACATTCGTGCATTCGTGGCTTTATTTTTTATTCATTAAAAATGAAAACACTAAATTGCTTTATAATTCCCTCATCATGAAAGCAATTCTCTTTATTTTTATAGTAACCATGTTTGGTTGCAAATGTTCAAAAACATCTACCACAAAAGAAAACGTTTCTGCAGAAACAGTAAACAATGTTGTGCCAAACAAAGTAGCATCAGACTCATTAACATCATTGCCTTTGTGTATAAAAGCAATGTTAGAAAAAATGAAATCTGACCCTGTAACAAACCCTCCGAGTAAAATATATAGCTATACTTTTGAAAATAAAACGGTATTTTATGTACCTGGAGTTTGTTGTGATAATTTTAGCGATTTATACGATGATAGTTGTAAAATAATTGCACATCCTGATGGAGGTTTTACAGGCCAAGGAGACAGAAAACTACCAAAATTTAATGAAGAAAAAAAGAATGAAAAACTAATTTGGGAAGATAAGCGGAAGTAATAATTATTTTTTACTTTCACTCCAAGTCTTGTATAAAGCTTCCATGCTTGGTCTATTGGTTTCTATTTCTCTAAGGGGTTCGCAAGGTTTACAACACTCATGCATTTGAGCTGGTAGTTGTTGGTACAATTGGGTTCCCTTCGTTTTCCAATCTATCATATCATCACTTACATCTTTTATTTTTTGTGCAGGGTTGCCCACAATCAAACTACGTTTTTCAAAAATCGAATCTGCTTTTAAAAAGCTTAAAGCACCAACAATACATTCATCGCCAAGTATCACATTATCCATTATAACCGCATTCATTCCTACCATACAATTTTTACCAATGGTTGCACCATGTATAATTGCACCATGCCCAATATGCGCCCCCGATTTCAATAAAACAGTTACTCCTGGAAACATGTGTACCGTACAATTTTCCTGCACATTGCAACCATCTTCAATTATGATTTGCCCCCAATCTCCACGCAGAGCAGCTCCTGGGCCTATGTAACAATTTTTACCAATAATTACATTGCCAGTAATAGTGGCTTGTGGGTGTACGTATGAGGATGGGTGGATTACAGGAATAAAATTGTTGAATGAATAAATCATGAAAAATCATTTGTACAAATTTACATTTTTTATTATCAGACTATTTTATAGCAAGGTATAAAAGTTTTTTAGCCTTAGTCTTTTTAAGTAAAAGAGGAAACCGCTTTCGCAATCTCCCCTTTTAGGAAACTAAAAACTAAAAAGAACTACTAGCACCCATAGGAATTGGAATTACCGTATTGTTATAGATTGTTTCTCGGAAGTATGAGCACTAAAAATTCCTAATGCTCCACCAACTATATTTGTGGTTGGGTTTGCAGGCACGGTATTACCTCCTGCATTTTCGGATATTCCTGTTAAGTATTTGTAAACATTCCTATCTACAAAGCGTAATTCTATTTCTGCTACATCTCCCACTTTTAATTTTTTTCTAGTATTTACAATTTGAAAAGGTACATAGCCTCCATCTCCAAATCTATCATCAGATATTCCAAATGGCACAGCCTCAGGAATATTATTTATTTTTTGCAATACATGTGCATTATCACCGTATCCAATTAAATCAGTAAAAAATACATTTACAGATTTTACAATACCTTCTTGCTGCCCTGCATCAAACACATCTTGTATTATTGTATCTATAGGCATTTGTCTTGGTATAGTGCTAGTAGCGGTATATGTCTTGCCTTCTGCAGTTACCGTCATTGTATAAGATTTGCCTATTACACCTACCACTACATTATTGGTATAAACACCAGTACTTGTTTCAGATAAGTTATACATATTACCAGCATTGTCTGTAATTTTTACCACAGCCCCGCTTACATTAGGAAAAACATTTGTGGTGGTAAAGTTTATTGTTTTAGTAAGTTTTACAACTGCAGGCCCACCTGAGTTATCTATAGTGCCCTCTATTACCAATTGTGGGTTGGTGTTTTTTAAATCCAGCGTTATTACTTTTTCGCAGCTTTGTAAGACAAATATTAAAAGAGCCAATATTGCTATTTGTATATATTTCATAAATTAATTTTTTTCTTTAAATTTTTATTCAATTAAAATTTAAAATTCCATGTTACACTCGGTATAAATCTAAATAAAGATGTACGTACCACTTCTGTTTTGCTTCTATCATCTTTGTTATCTCTAAAGCCGATGGAAAAAGCATTTTCTCTACCATACAAATTGTACAATCCAAAGCTCCAACTACTTTTATAGCGTCTTGTTTTAAAAATAGAAGGTTCATAATTAAAAGCAACATCCATGCGATGATAAGCAGGCATTCTGTACCCATTTCGCTCTGTGTATAAAAAAGTAGTTTGGTTATTTATAGTGTATTTGCCACTTGGAAACGTAACAGCACTGCCGGTGTTGTACACCCATGTTGCAGACATATTCCATTTTTTACTTAAATCGTACATGCCTACAATGGAAATATCGTGTGTTCTATCTTGCCTTGCATTAAAGTAAGCTCCATTATTTATTTCGGCAAATTTCTTTTCCACTTTCGATAATGTGTAACCTACCCAGCCTGTCAATCTCCCTGTTTTTTTGCGCATCATTAATTCAATACCATAAGCTCTTCCTGTGCCATACAATAAATCACCTTCTACAAAATCATTTGCCAATATCTCAGCACCATTTCTATATTCAATTTGATTTTTTAAATCTTTATAATAAATCTCGCTACTAAATTCATACACATCATCTTTAGAATCTTTGTAAAAACCCAAAGCTACTTGGTCAGATAATTCAGGCTTTATATTGTTTGTACTGGGCAGCCATACATCAGTAGGGTTTGCAGAAGTAGAATTGGTCATAAGGTGCAAATTTTGCACATTTCTATTGTAGGAAGCTTTTATAGAACTGAGTGGAGCAATTTTATAACTTGCAGAAAAACGGGGCTCCAAATTAAAATAAGATTTTACGGTTTGTCCTTTTGTATAAGCAATTGTTTTGGTTCTTTCTCCTTTATTATTAAACTCATAAAAATCGCCTGCGCCTTTTACTGCTAAGCTAGAAGCACGCAAGCCATATACTATTTCTAATCTATCATTTGCTTTCCACTCATGAGAAGCATACAATGCACTTTCTATAGATACCCTTTTTTGTGTAGGCTGAGCATTTCCAGCGGTTACATTAGAAACATCTACTGTACCAGGGTCCACTCTATGGCGTATGACGTTTGCTCCAAAACGCAGCTTACTTTTGTTGGTAATATTCCAATCAAAATCTTGTTTAAAATTATAATCAATAATATTTGTTTTGCCTTTATAAGAAGTTTCCGAATTTTTTATGGTTACAGAATAATTGTAAGCACTATAGATTAAAGAAGTATTAGAAAATAGTCTACTTCCAAATACATGATTCCATCTTAAGGTACCTGTAGCATTTCCCCAATCCGCACTAAAATCTTTGCTTAGTTTTAAAAAATCTTTTCCAAAATAACCAGATAAAAATACCCTGTCTTTTTTTGAAATTTTATAATTTGCTTTGAGGTTTACATCATAAAAATATAAAGAACGTTTTCCTTGCCCTGTATCTTTTTGTAATGCTAAAAACACATCAGCATAAGTACGCCTTGCACTAATGGTAAAAGAACCTTTATCCTTTACTATGGGAGCACCAATGCTAATGCGTGATGCTATCAAACCAATGCCACCAGCTACATCCAGCTTTTTTGCATTACCATCTTTCATTTTTATATCTATCACCGATGATAAGCGCCCACCATATTGTGCAGGCATTCCACCTTTATATATGCTTGCATCTTTTATAGCATCGGAGTTAAAAGTAGAAAAGAAACCTAGTAAGTGAGATGCATTATATACAGGAGCTTCGTCTAGTAAAATTAGGTTTTGGTCCGCATTGCCTCCACGCACATTAAACCCTGCATTACCCTCACCCACTGCTTTAATACCCGGCATTAATTGTATGGTTTTTAAAATATCTCTTTCGCCGAAAATTACAGGTAACTTATTTATTTGTGCCATATTTATTTTTTCTACTCCCATTATAGGTTTTGTTACATTTTCATTCTTTTGTTTACTAGAAATTACCACTTCATCCAATTGTGCTTTTTTAGATTTTAAGTTAAAGTTTAGCACCATATCTTTTTCAACATTTATTTCTATGGTATCGGCAGCAAAACTTGAAAAGCTAGATACCAATTTAACCACGCCTGCATTT
Source organism: Ferruginibacter sp. (assembly GCA_031429575.1). Classification (GTDB taxonomy): domain Bacteria; phylum Bacteroidota; class Bacteroidia; order Chitinophagales; family Chitinophagaceae; genus Ferruginibacter. Next base: position 3,112 of record JANOZW010000117.1, on the reverse strand, counting down.
GCCATTATGGAATAAAAACCATAACTATTTGTAATAACTCCTATAGGTTTTTCACCTACTAATACTACACTTGCACCTATTAAAGTTTCGCCAGTTAGCGCATCTTTTACAGTTCCGCTTATGGTAAATTTTGTTTTGCTTTGTGCAAAAGACTTTGTGAAACCAAAAACAAAAACCCATAGAATTAGTTTTATTGATGTATTCATTTTTTAATTTTTAATGTAAAATTTATTCTTTATTGAATGTATTTCTTCACTTCCTAAACGGCATTAATAATGGAAAGTATAATCATGTTAAAAAAAGGAAATCACTTTCGCAATTCCCTTTTTAGCATGAAACTAAAAACTAAAACTTTCTTAAAATATCAAGATTAGCAATAACACCTACTTCACCTATATAAGATAAGTAAGGGAATTTGTGATAGTAAATGCCCGTTATACCGCCCTTGGCGTATAATTTTACAGGCAGCAAAAATCTTTTTTGAAAGTTATATCCACCGCCATACATAAAATTTATAGAGGGATAAGTAACATCAGGCTTCTTTGTTTTTAAACTGCCATCATCTTGTTTTACAAAAGTTTTTGGACCTCTGTAAATACCTTTCCCTAAACCTACTCCGATTGAACCTTCTATAAAAAATTTATCATTAAAATTTGTTCGCTTTATCCATTCTGCTGTAAACATTATATTATTACGAAAAGTGGCATGGTGATTAATATTCATGTTTAGCGTAGCAAAGTTTTGCTTGGTTCTAACACTTTCTTTTCCAGATTTGCATTTTATGGTTACTTTTTTTTGTTTGAACATTTTTTCTGCCCCAAGCAAAAAGCCAGTGTTATTTGGGTTGCCTCTAAAACTCATTTTTATATTTAATGGTTTTTGAGATTTTATTTTTTCTTTTGTTTTTCTCTGTGCAAAGCTTGTAGTGGAAACACTGCAAACAAGTATGCAAAGCAATATTTTTTTCATGTGGTTAATTTTATTCTACCGTTAGTTTAATAATTCTGTCATCTTGTGCTTTTGGCGTACCCCTGCCATCTCTATTGCTAACACATATGTAAAACGTGCCATCGGGTGCTTCTGCAATATCACGTAGGCGGCCATAGGTTTGTTTCATATATTCTTCTACACGTAATATTTTCCGGTTATTGCTTGGGTCTATAATACATCGGTAAAGTGTTTCACCACGCAGACCCACAAATAAAAATGAACCTTTCCATCTTCCATTTTTTACAAATATGGCACCAGCAGGAGCCCATGTAATATTACCACCACTAGTAAAAATGGGGTTTATCATGCCAGCTCTTGTTTGGCTACCTCTTATAGTTGGCCATCCATAATTGTTGCCTTTGTCCACCACATTTATTTCGTCTAAACAGCAATCTGTTGGAGATGATGGCCCATGCTCTGTTACAAACAGTTGGTTGGTGCCAGGCTGCCATGCAAGCCCTTGAACATTTCTGTGGCCATAGCTCCATATATAAGAATTTGGAAAAGGGTTGTCTAAAGGAATAGAACCATCACCATTCATTCTCAAAATTTTTCCATTCAAGCTATTTAAATCTTGTGGCTTGCTATCATCAAATCCATCGCCTACTGTCCAATACAATTTCCCATCAGGACCAAATTTTATAGGGCCGCCATTATGGTTTTGTTGTCCTTTAATACTATCTATTAAAATCTTTTCTTCAAAGCCAGTTTTAGATGTTGGGTCTTCTTTGCAACGCACAATTCTATTTACAAATTGCGAACCGGGGATAGAATACGTATAAGCTATATACACATATTTATTTGTTGCAAAATTTGGGTCTAGCGCAATACCTAGCAATCCAGATTCTGATTGCTCTACAATGTTTGAAAGATTAAGCCAAGTTTTTAATTGCCCATTCTCTACATAACGAACCCTGCCAGGTCGCTCATTAAAAAATATTCTACCGTCGCTAGAAAATGCAATTTGCCATGGTGTTACCAAATCTTTCATCCATTCTTGTGTTACGAGTTTGGCATCCTTATCGTATGCAGGTTCTTTTTTGCATGACAGTGCGGTTAGCAGCACAAATGAGTATAATATGTATTTTTTCATGTAGCAAATGTAAATTCTGGTATTGCCGTTTTCAAAATCTAACTGATGTACAACATTTTCGTTTGATGAATGTCGTTTATCATTTATGTATTTTTTGTTTTTCGGCTTTATCACTTTGGGCGACATCGTTGTGTCACTCACTTCATCGGCATACCTTTGCTCATCTTTTATTATGTTTTACGATTGTGCAATAGGACGAATGACGTTTGTAATAAAAATACAAATAAGCAGAAGCTAGTTTTTATATTTGCAAAACGATGACAAAAAATATACCTTACAAATGGGCCATAGAAATTGGCTATTTCTTATTGTTGTTTATTTTAGTATTAGAAGGGCAACCCCAGCAGAGCTTTACACACCTTTTCTATTCGTTTTTGCGATTTTTAATTTTATACGTAGGTGCATCTGTAAATAGATACTTTATTTTTGTTCCATTTTTTTTAAAGAAAAAATATATTCAGTTCATATTCTTTTCTGCCATCAATCTTTTAATATTTTCAATTATTTACTACTACTACAAGCTGTATTATATCTATCGGTTTGAACCAGAAATGCTTCCATATTTTTCAAAGTTTACAGCAGTTTGGTATTGTATATTAAGCACTTTATTAGTGTGTGGGATTGAGTTTGTATTTAGATTCATGCATCTGCAATCAGAAAATAGTAAATACCAGTTAGCCAGCAATCAAGTAGTGATAAAGCAATTGCAATCACAGTTAAATCCACATTTTTTGTTTAATAGTTTAAATAATGCGTATGGGCTTTCATTGTCTAATCCAGAAAAATCTTCTGAGTATATTATGAGCCTTAGCCAACTGATGCGTTACCAAATAGAAGGAAGCAAGGTTGATAGTATATTACTAGAAAATGATATGGATTTTATGCATCATTACATTCAAGTAGAACAGCAGCGAGTAAGCAAGCGTTGCAATATTCATCTCAAAGATGATGTTAGTCAATTGCAAAAAGAAAAGCATATCATTTCACCCTTATTGTTTTTACCCTTTGTAGAAAATGCCATTAAGCATG
>JANOZW010000116.1:0-7663 GCA_031429575.1 Ferruginibacter sp. | reverse complement strand
TGTTTCTATGCTTCGCACTATGTGTGGTGATTCAATATTTTTTGGAACACTTACAAAATACCAAACAGAACTTGCAGGAAAAGTTGCCACTACCGATACATTAAGAAATTATTTTAATAGAGCATTGGGTAGAGATATCTCTGTGTTTTTTGATGATTATGTTGGAGGCTCCGACACGATTACTACAAGGCTTAACAGTATTGGTAGCCCTGTTAATACAGTAAACTGGAATGCTCCGACTACTTTTGGGCAATCAGGTAAAAGGCTTGTAATTTCTATGGGTACACAAACAAAAACGGCAGGTAGTAATGTTTCTTATTTTAGAGGTCCAGTACAAATACATGTAAAAGGGGCTTTGGCTGTTAATGATACTACCATTACTATTTTTGATTGGGGTGGTGGAAATTTATCATATGCAGGTAAAGGTATAAGCATACCTGTATCTGGTAATAAATTGACATTTGATTTATCATTTGTTCCTACAACTGTCGCTTATGATGATAGCTCAAGAACAATGTCAACAGGTAGTACTCCACAACTTGCAGGATTAGAAGGCTACGTTTGGCTTGGTACTACAAACACGGTTTGGGGTACCACCACAAACTGGGCAGGTGGCGTTGTACCCCCAAGCGGTGGCGATGTTACGATTGCAACTTCAGCTTTAAATAATCCGTTGCTTCCTGTTGGTAATACAGTTGTTGGGCCAATATCAATTCTTGCAGGTAAAATTCTCTACTTAAATAATAATACATTAACGATAAACAATTCTGTACGCTATACAGGTTTAATATCTGGCTCACCTACATCAAACATAATTGTAGCAGATCAAGCAGCTACGCTAAATTTTGACCAAACAAGTGCTGCTACTCGTTCATTATTCACACTTACATTAAACCCCAAAGCTAGTGCAACCATTGGCACAGGTTTGCTAGAAATATATGGAGGTTTAAATTTACCAACATCTACTTCGTTAAATGTAAAATCTGCAAATCTGTTAATAAGATAATACTCAATTACAGTATTCAGTATAATTTATACAAATAGGCTGTCTCTTAAAAGAGGCAGCTTTTTTTGTGTAGAAAAATTCCACACACTTACTCAAATACACATTTTGCTTATTAGAAATTTTGCGGATGCTTTTAATTACCAAATTTGAATTGCTAAATCATATATGACTTTTTTACTATCACCCAAATGTGGTATATGAACCCATTATACATTATTTTAATTTTGACTTTTAATTAGAATAGTAATAATAGAGTTGCATCCCCAAGTCAAAAAGTAATGCATTCTTTTGTTATCCCCTAACGCTAAAATTGTATAAAACATATTCATCAACAAGAAAAAACAAACACATGAAAAGATTATTATGTATGCTAGTTGTATTATTGGTAGCTAAAGCCAATGCACAAAATGTAGGTATTGGTACAACAACACCTGCGGCCCGGTTAGATGTAAAAACCAGTGGTAGTTATGTAAGTCAATTTAATGGCGCAGCACCTATGTATATGGGTATTTTTGAAAATGATGTTTATAGGGGTTACTGGGGCTCTTATGCAGGTAATGCTGAAGATGTGGATTTTGGAACTGGCTCTGGCAATACGTTGGGAAAACTCCATTTTACGATACAAGCGGCACCAAAAATGACAATTAGCAATCTAGGAAATATTGGTATTGGTACAACCAATCCCAATCATCGTCTGCATGTAAATGGAGGAGATTTATTTGTACAGTCAAGCTCTGGGCTTATAAGATTTGGGTATGATGGTAGCAATGAATGGCAAATGGCTACCACAGGTGGTGGTGCTGATTTAAGGTGGTACACAACACCAGATGGAGGTACGACAATTACACCTAGGCATTATTTTAGTCAAAATGGTAACATGGGTATTGGCGGTTTTAGTGGTCCCGGAGTACCTCTTGGGCGCTTAGATGTTATTGGAGCTGGATTAAATTCTGCAACAAACACTTTTTTACTAAGAAATAGCAATCTAGATACTTTGTTAAGAATGAGAGATGATGGTCGTATGGGCATCGGATATAATGGATCTAGCTATGGACGTACTGTAAATGTTGGTGGCAGTGGTGTTAATTTTTATACTGCCAACGAAGTGGGTTTCGGCGGTGCTGTTTTTCCAACAGATACATCTTTGGTAATGTGGTCTAACAGCGGAGCAAATAACTATTTAATATTGCAGCCAAGTTGGGGCAATACAGGTATTGGTACATATAGCCCTAATGCAAAATTGCATGTAAATGGCACACAGCTTATTGGTGGAACCGCAGATAGAATTGCTACAGGATATTCACTTAGTGTAGATGGTAAAATTATAGCAGAAGAAGTAAAGGTACAACTGAGTGCATCTTGGCCTGATTATGTTTTTGCTAAAGATTATAAACTACTTCCACTTGATGAGTTGGAACAATCCATTAATAAAAACAAACATCTTCCAAATATACCTTCTGCCGCAGAAGTAGAAAAAGATGGCATTTCTTTAGGTGATATGAATAAACGTTTGATGGAGAAAGTAGAAGAATTAACCTTGTACATTATCGACTTAAACAAAAAGAATAATGCACTTGCAGAAAAAATAGAAAAGCTAGAAGCGCAATCTCAACCAAATAAATAGCATCAACAACTTGTTCTTATTTAAATAAAAATATTATGAACCGATATATAAAAAGAATAGTGTTGTTGCTATTATGTGTATTTGCAAACGAAGTTTTATTTGCACAAAATATAGATGATATACTTCGTGACCCAAGCAACAACTACTTCATCATCAAACAAAAAGCAGAAGCCTTTTTTGCGGAGCGAGGTTCTGTAGGCACAGGTTACAAAGAATACAAACGCTGGGAGTTTCTTACTAAAAATAATATAGCAGCAGATGGAACATTGCCCGACGTTGTAAAAAAGAACCAGCAAGCTTTTGATAATTTTAAAATAACCAATAGAGAGACTGCAGGTATTGAAGCTGGTATTTCAGATTGGGCACCACTTGGGCAGCAAGACCCAACAATATTAGCAGGCGATGGCCAAAATGGAACTGGTAGTGTACGAAGTATAGATTTTAGAGGGAGCGATATTTGGTTAGGTACACCTGGTGGCGGAATGTGGTTTGGTGATTTTTTGGGAGGTAGTAATTATAGTTGGACACCAAAAACAGATGGTATTCCAAACCTTGCAGTACAAGATATTGAAATAGCACCCACCAATACAAATACAATGTATGCCCTTACAGGTGCCGTTGGTAGTGCATCTGGTTATAGGAGTACAGGTGTACTAAAGTCTGTAGATGCAGGTACCACTTGGGCTACCACTGGGCTTGATTTTCCTGAAAATGGAGGTATAAAAGGGTATAAACTTTTAGCAAGTTCTACCAATTCAAATATTGTATGGGCATGTACCGATGATGGCTTGTACAGAACAGCCGACGGTGGAACTACATGGAACAGGGTAACCTATTCAACAACCATTGGCGGCTTACAAAATGCATTTACGACCAATGCTTATGATATTGCTTACCAACCAGGCAGTACTACAGTATTGTATGCTACTAGTAATGGTCCTTATTTTTATAAAAGTACAGATGGAGGCATTACTTTTTTAAGAATTGATAGAGTAGCTGCGGGTTTGCCTACAACTGGCGATAGATGCCAAATAGGCGTTACTCCTGCAAACAGTGCATACATATATTTATTGTATGGCGATGGTACTGCATTTCAAGGAATATACCTAAGCACAAATAGTGGAAGTACATTTACGCTAAGAAGTAGTACACCAAATATATTAGGCGGCCAGGCTTGGAGAAATATTAGCATAGCTGTATCACCTACAAACGCAGCAGATTTGTATGTTGGCGGGTTGGATGTTTTTAAAAGCAACACGTTTGGTAGCACATGGACACAAGTCTCTAACTCAGGCTCTACATCTACCAACAATTTTAGCCATGCAGATATTTTCGATTTGTATTGTGATGCTACTTATTTGTATTGTGCAAGTGATGGAGGACTGTACAGAATGACACGAAGCACAGATGTGTGGACAAGCCTTCACAAGAATATGCAAATAGCACAAACCTACAGGCTTGGTGTAGACCCAAGCAGCAGTGCAGGTTTTGCTACCATGGGTAACCAAGATAATGGTACATATAGAAATAGCGGGGCACAATATTTAAGCATTGGTGGGGCCGATGGAATGGAAACCATTATAAAACCATCCAATAATAATGTGATTTATTTATCTACCCAAAATGGCAATTTTTATAGAAGTGATAATGGAGGAGTTAGCAATACGTTTATAAGAAGTGGTGCTGGTAACTGGACCACACCCGCAGTATTACGCCCAGGCTTTGATACACATATATACATTGGTTATACTAATATTGATTATAACACTACCTCAGGCACAGGAGCATGGAGTACCATTGCAACAGGTTTTGCTAGCGCAATAGAATCCTTAGAATTTGCACCAAATAATAGTACCATTTTATATGCCACACAAGGCAGCACCGTAAGAAGGTTTAACTTAAGTGGAGCAGTGTGGAGCGGCACGACCATTACAGGTAACTTGCCGGCACTTAGCAATATTACTGAGCTAGCAGTAGATCCTGATAACTCCAGCCATGTAGTATTATCTGTTGGAGGATATGTAGCTACGCAAAAAGTGTATGAAACATTTAGTGCAAATGCAGCTTCGCCTACATGGACACCCATTGTGCGCAACCTGCCTAATATGCCTATAAATTGTATAGTAATGAATAATGATATAGCCAATTCAATTTATATAGGTACAGATATTGGTGTATTTGTAACAAACGATAATAGGGTAAACTGGATAATGTACAATAATAATTTACCTACCACCCGTGTGTATGATTTAGAAATAAATAACGCAGCAGTACCGGATGTAATTTTTGCTGCCACATTTGGTAGAGGTGTATTTAAAGCAGATACGTACACCGGTTGTGCTTTTTCCACCACACTTAATGGGAGTGTAACAGGCTTGCAGTATAGCGAAGTATCTTCTGATATTAGTTCCACACAATACGTATGGGGAGGTGTGGGTACATCAATCGGTTACAATGCAGGTAGTATAGTATTGTTAAATCCTGGCTTTGAAGCAAAAGCAGGTGTAAAATTTGAAGCGTATATACAAGGTTGTACTACTGCAGGTTTGCCGCCACATTTATTAAGAAGAATTTTGCCAAATCTAAATACAAACGACCTTCCATCAAACATAAATCCAGAAGGTGACGTGCAAGTAAAACAAATAAGGGTACAAAATATATTTGCACCAGTACAAGAAAATAAAACAATGTATGCAGAAGGAGATGTAAAAAATACATCACCCACAAAACAAACAACTAGTGGTACAGTTGTGCAAAAAGAAACCAAACCAGATGGAAAGGAATAATTGTAACAGGCTACTTCAAACTTAAATTATTTAAAAAATAATGGATAATTTTTTAGAGCGTAGCCAAATCAATTACAAACCTATATCGTACATCACCTTTTATCATGCGCTCATATGATGCTGTAATGTCTTTAATATCTATAATTTCTATATCGGAAACGATATTTTGTTCCGCACAATAGTCAAGCATTTCTTGTGTTTCAGCAATGCCGCCAATGCCCGAGCCTGCTACGCTTTTTCTACCACCAATAAGTGCAAATGCAGAAATGATATGTGGCTCAGGTGGTGCGCCTACGCATATATGTACACCATTTGTTCTAAGTAAAGACATGTACATAATCATATCATGTTTTGCAGAAACGGTATCTAAAATAAAATCGAAAGTACCTTTTACTGCGGCTACTTGTGCGGCATCACTCGTTACCACAAAATGATGTGCACCCAATGCTTTTGCCGCTTCTTCCTTGGATGCAGAAGTACTTAATACAGTAACCTCAGCACCAAACGCCACACCAAATTTTACAGCCATGTGCCCAAGCCCACCAAGTCCAAGTACTGCAAGTTTATGACCTTTGCCTACCTTCCAATGGCGTAACGGAGAATAAGTGGTAATACCGGCACAAAGCAATGGTGCTACTGCGGCTAAAGATAATTTATCTGAAATGTGCAATGCAAAATCTTCGTGTACTACAATGTTATTTGAATAGCCACCATAGGTTGGTAAGCCATCTTTGCCTCTTCCATTGTATGTTCCTACATTTCCTTCCGAGCAATATTGTTCTAAATCATTCTTGCAATTTTCACATGTTCTGCATGAATCCACCATACAACCCACGCCTGCAAGATTACCAACGGTAAACTTTTTTACATCAGCCCCTACTTTTACAATGCTTCCTACAATCTCATGCCCTGGAACCATGGGAAATATACCAGGAAACCAATCGTTTTTTATTTGGTGAAGATCTGAATGGCAAACACCACAATATGCAATGTTTATTTGTACATCGTTTGGGCCTACCTCTCTTCTTTCAAAATCCCATGGGGCTAAATCTGTTTCTGGGGTTTGTGCTGCATATCCTTTTGTTTGTGTCATATAATTTTTTTAAAATGGTATAAAATTTTTTATAAAAATGATCGTGCAATTTGTTTGCCAATGTGATAAAGGTATTGCAGAGATGTGGATGTTGACTATAATTTAAAAAAATAAAATAACCTTATTCTAAAAATGATATTTATATTTATTTAAGAGAACAATTGTTGGAAAGATATAGTCTTGTGTATATTGATACGTATGTTGGAATTGGTATTTTTATATTAAGTTACTGAAACTGATTTTTGATGTAAGAACAAAAATAAAATGGTAAAGTATATGATTTGCAATGTTTAATGATATGGGCTATATTGCAATGATTATGTATTAATATTGAAAACTATTTTACACTTCTTATATGAAAAAAATACTTTTAATTACCCTTATACTTGCTTTTATGATAGAAGCAGTATTAACTTTTCTTTGTTTTTTTATGCCCGCAAAAGCTATGGAATTATTTGGCATGCAGTACAATGAGCAGTTTGCTTTTTTAGGGTACATAATAGCTTGGTTTTTATTGTTAGTAACAGTGTTTATTGGCTACTCCATTTATTTGCTGCAAGCAAATAAGGTAGGTAGCAAAGCTATTATTAATATATTGGGATTTTGGTGGATAGCTTTGGGGATTGGTGTGTATGCTGTGTTTGATAAGCTAGATAATTTGCTATTGGATAGTTTAAAAGGCATGGTAATATTGGGACTTAATTATTTTTACAACAAAGATGGAACTGCATAGCGATGATTAATAATTTTTTAAAAAATCATGCAGTAATATATCTTATTTTATTATTTGCTTTCGTACTACTTTTGCAATATTAATTTTTAACCACTTTTCAATTTAGGGCATGGGTATTTTTAATAAATTATTCGGCAAAAAACAGCAGCAAGAAACCTTGGATGCAGGGTTGCAAAAAACAAGAGAAGGTTTTTTTAGTAAAATAACAAAAGCAATTGCTGGCAAAAGCACTGTAGATGAAGAAGTATTAGATAAATTAGAAGAGGCATTGGTAAGTGCAGATGTAGGTATAGAAACTACAGTAGAAATAATAAACAGAATTGAAAAAAGGGTATCAAAAGATAAATACATTAACACTACAGAATTAAATGGCATTTCACGTAGTGAAATTGAACAAATGCTTGTACCTAGTACAAAAGAG
>JANOZW010000115.1:0-4934 GCA_031429575.1 Ferruginibacter sp. | reverse complement strand
CATAAATTTTAGAATTTTTTTCCATATATGTGTTTTCTAGTCGATTAAGTGAGAGGATTGTATTGATAACTTGTTTTTTGTCACATAAAAAGCTCTTGAAAAATCAAGAGACTAATACGATATAAGATTTACGAAGTAAGTGAAAATATTGCTATATAAAAAATGCCAGCTTTTATAAGTTGGCATTTTTTGATGTATGTTTATTTTAATTAGTTTAGCTAATAAAAAAAGCCGCTACCCTCTACTGTAGCGACTCTTTAAGTAAACAACCGGGGTTGTTTATTAGAACACACTTTACAATGCGCTATTCTTTTATTAATTTTTGCGTAGTGCCATTGCTAAATTGTAAAACATACAATCCACTTGGTAGGCTACATAAACCCATTGTTTTAGTGGTTGCTGTCCTCACCAACAACTAAGTTAATAGTTGGTGGAAACACTAACCATTAAAAAGGCGGTAACTACTTTTTGTATTATTAAATTAAAAAAAGGCTGCTACAACTTGTAACAGCCTTACCCAGAAAAACTAAAATTTATTTTATAACAATTATTCTTCTCGTTTTTATCTCATTTTTCTCATTACCTAAACTAAGGTTATAAATACCAGAAGGTAATTTTTTAATATCAAATGATTCAGTAGTATTTGCTTTTTTAATTGTTTTGCTAAGTACTTCTGCACCCTGCGCATTGTGAATTTTTACCGTTAATGGTTTTGCTTGTAAGGCATCATTTAGCGTAATATTTATTTCGTTACAAGCAGGTATTGGATACACTTCTATATTTCCACCTCCTGTATATTGAATAAATTTAATGCTGCTATAAGTTACTTTGCCATTTTTATCTATTTCTTTAATTCTATAAAAGTTTTTTTCATTAGCCACTGGTGCGGCATCTATAAAACTATATTGTAAAGATGCAGTACTTGAAAAAGAACCAATGGTATTAAAATTTACAGCATTAATGCTTCTTTCTATAATAAAGGTACTACCAATAGAAACTTGCCCTAGTGTAAAATCTAAAACACTTTTTTCATTTTGTTTGTTTACAGTAAATATTACATTGTGCAACGAAAGCACGGTTGCAAAGTCTATCGTAACACTGCCAGGTGTTTGGTCTTCTTTACCGCTATTATCAATAGCTACAAATGGTATTACTACTACTGTACTTGAGCCATCTATTGGGTCTATTAATATAGGATTAGTAGGGCCTACTCCACTAGTGAAAGGAGTAATTACACCACCTACTGGCCATGCTGTACAAGTAGGGCATGTGCCGTATAAAATACCATTTATCGTAACAGTATTAGCACCGCTAGGAAAAGCAGTAATACGAATACTAGTAACAGTACCACCATCATAATCTTGTGTATTTGGGTTAGTGCCTACATTGCTATTTTGAAAAGCTCCAGCGGGAACTGTAATGTTAGTATTGCCTGGAGGGTTATTTTGACCACTCAAAAGTGTAACTGCACTTTCTGGTAAACGATCTAAACCAAAGTTTAAGCCTGTTACATTTACTACACCAGTACTAAAAGTATTTAAAGATGGAGATGTGTTTAACCAACCTGTTGGCATGGTTTCAGCAGGTAATATGCCATCTGCCACTGGTAGAGTAGATGTAATAACAACTTGCAAGTCTGTGCTATTTACCGCTATGCCGTTTATTGTATAAGTACCATCAGCAGCCACAGTTGCAAATCCTACTACTTCTCTTGTTACAGGGTCTATTACGGCTGCGTATAAAGTTCCTGCGTTTGTACCTGTTTCTGAACCAGTATTTATATTTGTAAAAGTACCCGCAGCACTACCATCTGCATCATTAAAAACAGTACCACTCACAATTACACATTGCAATGTTATACTTTTACTCATAAAACTTTCTATACCATAAGCCCAAGTATTGATGGTTCTCACGTTCCCAAAATCATCCCACTGAAATTGATTTCTAGTAGAGTCATTTACAGTGGTAGAAGCACAATAAGTAGCGTTTGGCGAAGGTCTTACTTGTGCACTATTTCCTGTACCGTTCCATGCATGTGCAGGTGCGGCACTGCCAGTAAGTATATTTGCAATGCCTGCTCCTGTTCTATTTGCAGTGCTTAGTGTATTAGCAGCTGTGGTACCACAAACACCTACACTTGTAAGTTGACTATCGTCCCAAAACATTCTTAAGGCTGCCGTAGCTATCGGTCTTATACCAACTATACTAAAACCAGACTTATTTATTTCTGCATCATATAAAGGTACACTTGCTTTTCCTTTTTGAAAATAAGTAGATACACTAAAAGTAAGGGTTGCATTAGCCGCCATCAGATTACCTAATCCATCTCTACCATCCCAAGAGTAGAAATTTGTTCCAGCTAATCTTGCAGGTTGTTCTATAACTCTATCAGTAGTGGCTGGCTGGTATCCTGCTGTTCCATTTATATCTAACAAAATAACCACATCTGCATTTGCTGGTAATCTATAGCGTAGTTTGTATGGGCCACTTGGTGGACATCCTTTTACGGTAGGTTCAGGAAAAGTAGCGTTACCAGGTACTTGTCCACTTGGATACACACTAATATCTGGATCATTTAAAAATATTTTATAGCCACCTAATAAAGACGGAGCTGCTGCATCGTTTCTCGATTGTCTATCCACTAACCAGTTGCCCGTATTGCTTACGCCATAGTCGTTCACTGCAAAATTGTAGGCAAGAGGTCTAAAACCTGGGTCAAAATCTATTTTTGTTACAACACTATCTTTATTATACGAATAAAATACTGCTTCTGAAGATGCATTTCCTTCTGGGTTAAATCTGTCGGCAGACCTTAAAGTGTTCGTACCTGTTATAGAATCTTTGTTAGAAATAGCAACAAAGTTCCATTTACTACTGAAAATTCTGCCAGGGAATTTTACATTGGCTGCAGTAGCTATTGTAAGATCGAAATAAGGAAATTTTAACCAAGCATTTGTGCTAGTAATGGTTTCCATTGTCACTCCACCATCATGGCTGTAATATAGGTTTATCCAATAATCTCCATTAATGGTTGGTGTTAATATTAAAGGGTTATAACCTGTTGGGTTAAATGTGCCAATTTTTGGTCCTGCTGTTGCTTCTATATATGAATTTATAAATCCTGCATTTCCTACTACGGTATCCAGTTTTGTTGTAAGTGCTACTGTACTATCTGGTCTAAATATTTTTATATAAATACTATCTGCACACCATCTTTGTATGGGTTTTGTAACACCACCTACAGTAAAATTCTGATAATAATGTGGTCTAAAGCCAAAATATAATTTTTCAGTATTAAAATCCTTTATATGAAAATAAATACGATTGTCTTTTGGACAATTTAAATAACTACCAGAAGCAACTGAAGGTTGTACTGCCAAACCTGTTAAATTTATTTCGTTTGGTGTTACATCTTTAGTACCAAACTGAGCTTTTATTAGTTGCGAAGAAAGCAACATAAATAAAAATAGTAATTGTTGTAATTTTTTTTTCATGGGGTAATTTTTATATTTGGATTTATTGGTATTTTTTATAAGACGTAAAAGTAGAAGAAAAGTTGTTGCCAAAAATCGATGAAACCCAATAATGACAATACTTTGACAGTATTTATAAGGTAGTGCAATTACTAGTGAGTGTACATAAAAAAACAAATATTATTTTGATGCAAACGGTTGCAAAAAAATAGATATGTAAAAATAAAAAATATACAAATTAATAATCGTTACTCTCTATGACAGGTAAAATGGCTGTTTCTATAATGGGTAATAATTATTCTAACAAAGGAATATATATAATATCTTTTTTTGTAGATTTCCATAATTTTAAAATAGGGATGTTTTAAATCGTATTACTATTTGGAGTACTTTTAGCAAAAGAGTATGTTTTAAAAACTTTTTTCTTATATCTCCAAATAATATGCAGATGGTGCAATTAAAATGTCGCACTGCAATCAAAGGGTTGCCAACCTTTATGAGCGTAATTTAAATTGAAAGTAAGGTAAAAAGGTTGGCAACCCTTGCGACATTTTTAATTGCAACCAACGTAGATGGCAGTATTTTATACAAAAAAATAATTGTCATATTTGTATAAAATTTTATTTAAAGTGCACACTATTATACTATTTTAAACGTTCTTGCATCACCAAAGTTATTTTGTATTTAAGTTTGGTACTGATTGTTGCACCAATTCAATAAACAAATCACAGAATTTCAAACCATGAGAAAACCACGTAAAGCTACATTCAATACATTATTGTTTGTAATTGCTTTTTTGTTGTTACTTATAGGTATCATCATCTATACACAGTTTTACACACAAAAAAATATACGAGCACTTAGAGAGGCAAATGAAAATGCAAATTCTACTTTTGAAATAAACAATAGGTTACAAGAGTTGGTATATTATGTAGAATCTGCTGAATTGTATGCAAGAGAGCAACACAAAAATCCAAAAGCTTTATCCAAACAAAGTATAACGGATACATTAGCTATTATTACAAACCATATTGCAGTTTTAAAGAAACAAAACGAAAATAAAAACCGTCGTATTGAGGAGTTGGATGATATTGTTGGTCTTGTAAATTCAAAACTGGGTTATTTAAATACGTTCATTAAGAACGATCAAACATCGACTCCTCAAAATTTTACAGCAAAACAAATAGATCAGTTATTGGCTGTTTCGCTAAATGATAGTTTGTATAATAAAGTGTTGGAAATACAACAAAATTTAGAGAGTAACTTAAAAGCAACCTTTGCTGAAACAAACGATTACTCAGAAAAGGTTTTACGGTTAGATACATTACTTGCCATCATATTCATATTGGCACTAGCTATACTCGGTACATTAATCATTAAGCGTTTATTAGATCAGCTTTCACTCATTTACAAGTTAGGAAAAGAGAAAGAGCGTGCAGATAAATCTGCGGTAGTAAAAGA
>JANOZW010000114.1:0-2204 GCA_031429575.1 Ferruginibacter sp. | reverse complement strand
TATGTTTGTTGGAGTAGCCAATAACAATTCTATTAGCAGTTCCGCAAGAAAAAATGCTGAGGAAAATCTAATAGTAAGTTCTAACATTATTCCTGCTGAGCAAAATAAATTGTCTAATGTTTTAAAGCCTCAAATAATTGCTGCAACGCTTGCTAACACTGAGCCCATTGCAAAAAATATTGTTTCGAAAGTTAACCCAGTTGTTGGTTATGCCAATAATGTTTCAAACCAACATAACAATACACAGCATTTTACTAGAATAATAACTACTACAAAAAACAGTAAAAACAATACAACAAACATTAATGAAGAAATGCCAACTGGTGCGATTAATAATTTTAGTATAGAAAAAAATATCGATCAGGTTGATAAAAATGCTCTTACTGTTTCTGTAAACGAAGAAATTAAAAATACCCTACAAGCAGATGCAAAAGTGGTTATACATATTAGCAATGCAACGGCTACTGATGTAGATAATAATTTTGAAAAAAATAGCGTTGCTAAATTACACGCTTACGATACGGAACAATCATTGGTAAAAAGCGGGACAAGTGCTACAGAAGAAATATTAATAAATGAAGTAAATGTTTCTAACAACAAACCGCACTTAAAAAAATTAAAGGAAAATGGAAGCATGTCTTATTACTTTACACCTTCTTTTGGGTATAGAAATATAACAAGCAAACAAAATAATCCGAAAAGTGCTGTAAGCTCAAATTCTTTTGCTTCTTCTACAGTAGGTGGTATAGCGCAACAAGGTGTGAAAGATGTCATTGCATTAAACCTAGAAGTAGGTGCTGTATTCCAATACAAAGTTTCAAAAAATGTTCGTTTTAAAACTGGTTTACAAGCTAATTATACAAATTATGTTTCTAAAGTTACAGAACTAGATCACCCAACACAAACTACCCTTGCAGTAGCAGGGCAATCAAATAATTACCGAGCTTCTTCTTACGCTACAAAAGAAGGTGGTACACATTTAAACAAAACCAACTGGCAAATTGCTATACCAATAGGCTTGGATATTAAAATAGCAGGTAATGAAAAATTGAAATGGTATGTAGGTGCAACTGCACAACCTACATATATTTTAGGTGGTAATGCATTTGTGCTTTCGGCAGATGAAAAATATTATATTGCTGAAAATGCTTTGGTACGCAAATGGAATTTGAATACTGCTATAGAAACTTTTGTAAGCTTCAAACCATCATCTAATGTTACTTTAAATATAGGGCCGCAATTTAGGTATCAATTATTTTCTTCTTACAAAAAAGCGTACAACTATTCTGAAAAATTATACAATGTTGGTGTAAAAGTTGGGCTTATAACCAATTTCTAATTTAATAAAGGGATGCCAACTTTTTGAAAGTCGGCATCCTCCCTTTATTAAGTTTTAACTTCCCTTTTTCAAAACTATATTTCCTTTAAAAAGTTATTAGCCCTAATTTTGATAATATGAAAATGTTATCAGTTTTATTTGCCATTTTTTTACTTGTAGCTTGCAATAACAATAGCTCCAACCACACAAAAACCATAGAGCCTGCTACTGAAAATTCAGTATCTCCCCTTGGCGATTCTGCAACCAATTTTTTTCCAGTAACATCATATCTAAAAGGTGAATTATTAAATATTAAAAATGGGGGTATAACACCTATAAGAAAAATTACCATAGCAGGTAAAACAGATTCCTCATGGATAAAGATGGAAGAATTGGAAACGGTGTTTGCTGCATTTCTTTCCCCATTAATAGATACAGCAAATCTTAAAGATGCTTTCGAACAAAAAATATTTAAAGATGAAACGCTTAATGCCTTTACATTTACATACGAGCCAAAAAATACACAAACAAATACGTTTGCCTTTACACATTGGGATGTATATGTGAACCCTGAAAGCAATAAAGTAACCCGCATTTATTTATTAAAAAAAGAAAGTGCTGATAAAACTTTACAACTTACTTGGCAGAGTGGTAAGTGGTGTAAAATAATGACGCTTAAAAATAACAATGGAAAAACAACAGTAGAAAAAGAAGAAAACATATCTTGGAGATTTGATTAAAAGTAGGTGGCATTTCAAATATCCGCAAGAGGTGTCAACTTTGGTTATTTATCTCACAACTTTAAAATAGTCTTGAAAATGTAACAGCTCTGTTTAATCCATATTTTGCAATAGCCTTCAAATAGCGGTGACACCTTTTAAAAAGG
>JANOZW010000113.1:0-3859 GCA_031429575.1 Ferruginibacter sp. | reverse complement strand
ATTGGTTTCTTTAAGTTGCGTAAACATACCGCTTTCAAAAACAGAAATTCGTAATAGCAATAAACAAAAGCCTAAACCACCGCCTATAAAATAACAAGTACGCCACTCAAAATACAAGGAAATAAAATATGCAAATACGGCACCTGTTAATCCAATACCAGCCACAAGCGAAGTACTCAGTCCTCTTTTTTCTTTAGATACGAGCTCACTCACAAGCGTAATACCTGCCCCCAACTCACCCGCAAGCCCTATGCCTGCTACAAAGCGTACGAGTGCGTATTGGTTAGGTGTTTGTACAAACCCGTTTACTATATTAGCTACACTGTATAAAACAATAGAACCAAACAACACACTTAGTCTCCCCTTTTTATCGCCAAGCATACCCCAAATAATACCACCAATAAGTAAACCTATCATTTGTACACTGATGATAAATTCACCTTCAGATTTTATTAATTCTTTTGATAAACCGAGGTCTTTTAAACTTTCTACACGTACAATATTAAACAAGAGCAAATCATATATATCTACAAAGTAACCAAGCGCAGCTACAAGTACAGCAATATTAAAAATAGAGGCAGAAGCATTTTTTTGCATACAGAAAATTCTTTTACTGTTTTGGTGTTTTGGATTTACTGATAAATAATTTATAAAAAATAGGCAATGTAGTAATGGCTACAATGCCAATTACGATAACCTCCAAATGTGTTTTTAAATCAAAATTAAATTTGTTTAAAATTAACTTTTGTAAATAATGGCCAGCAAAAAGCATGGAGAAAACCCAAGCAAAAGAACCCACAATATTGTAGTATGTATATTTCTTTTTATCCATTTGCACAATACCTGCTACTATGGGTGCAAAAGTTCTTAATATAGGTGCAAATCTAGCAACCACCACTGCTCCACCACCATGCTTATCAAACAATTCTTTGGCTTGTAGCAAATATTTTTTCTTAAAAAAGAACGTATCTTTTCTTTCAAACAAAAATGGACCGCTTTTTCTGCCAAACCAATAGCCAATAAAGTTGCCTATAATACCTGCTATGGAAATAATAATGCCTAGAATTAATAAATTTATAAAAGAGCCTGCACCGCTTAAACCTAGTCCGCTTTTTATGAGCTCATCACTATAAATACCGGTTACAAATAGCAAGGAATCGCCAGGCAAAAAGAAGCCCGCAAACAAACCCGTTTCTGCAAAAATTACAAAAACGATAAACCATAGTCCACCGTTTTCGATGTACCATTGTGGTTGTAGTAATTGTGTCCAATGAAATTCTAAAAATATTTGTAAAATCATAAGTTTTTAGTTTGTAAAAGACTGGATAAAGATTTTCTAGTGATAATTTTAAATATGTTTGGTGTAACAATTCTATCGTTTACATAATTAAAATTTTAAAAAATATTTTTATTACTTTTTTTATATAGTATTTACCCTTACTTTATTAGGTGTTATTGTTATAAACTTGCCAGAAAGTGATTCTAAATTTTCATTTTTAAAAAAGGAAATCACTTTTTCAATAATTCCCTCTCGTTCTGTATCTATAAATCTAAGAAAAACAATGCCAACAACTTTGACATTATCTTCAAAAATTAATTTACCGAAATCTTTATCTTCCGTGATAATTATTTTAGGCGGGTCTAAAGAAAATGCAGCAATATCAATATCTGACATACCTCTATAACTTTCAAAAATAGAAATAACGTCAAAGCCTTCAAGTCGCAGTGCTGCAATTAAACCTCTGAATATATTTTCATTTGCTATTATCATACTGAAAGTTCTATTACTTCATCATGCAACATTATAGCTCTTGCATAATCCACGCAAGCTAAGATAGCTTCTCTTTCAAGTCCAGGATAATCATCCAATAATACATCTACTGTTGCTCCTTCACTTATTTTTTTTAGTATTAATTCAACAGTGATCCTAGTACCTTTTATGCAAGGCTTCCCCATCATAACATCTTTATTTCTAGTAATCCAACCTTCATGTATAAGTGTCATAAAATAAAATTTATATAAATTTCTTTTTTATTCAAAGTTTTATCAGTTATTCATATACTTCTTCTAATCTTGATTAGATAATACTGCACCTGCATAATGTAGTGCCTCTTGAATATCTTCTCTTGTAATATGAGCGTATCCTTCCAACAAATATTCAAAAGTAGCGCCTTCTGCAAATTGATCTAAAATAAAATCAACAGTAATTCTGGTGCCTTTAATACAAGGCTTTCCCCTCATAATATTGGGGTTAATTGAAATACGGTTAAACTGCATACTCTTTTATGTAATGTTCAAATTTACTAATTTTTACCCATGCTCCAACGCCCCTTCCCATTTACTCACTGCAGCCGTTGCCAATGCATTGCCCAATACATTTGTCATCGTTCTTCCCATATCGCAAAATACATCAATGGCCAAAATTAAACCCACTCCTTCAGGCGGAATACCAAACAATGCACCTGTAGCCAATACCACTACCAACGAGGCTCTTGGCACACCTGCTATACCTTTGCTCGTTATTAAAAAAACCAGTAGCATTAATATTTGTTGTGACACATCGCCGGTAATAGCCGTGATGTTAAATGCTTGTGCAATAAACATGCTAGCAAATGTCATGTACATCATACTGCCATCTAAATTAAAAGAATAACCAACCGGCAATACAAACGAAACAATTTTATTGTTACAACCAAAACGCTCCATTTCTTCTACCAATTTTGGATATACGGCTTCGCTGCTTGCTGTGCTAAATGCAATAGACATCGGCGATGCTATTCTCCTTAATAAAACTGGTAATCTATTTTTTAAGATTAAATAACCTACCAATAACAATAGGCCCCAAAGTATGAGTAGCCCAAAATAGAATTCGCCAATATATTTACCAAATGTGCCTAAAATACCAATGCCATTTTTTGCAATAGCAGCGGCCATAGCGCCAAACACACCAAGCGGAGCAATGTACATAACATAGGTAACCATTTTTAAAACGATATGCGCTACCGCATCCAATGCATTAATAATAGGCTCGCCTTTTTTACCAACTGCTGTAAGGGCTATACCAAATAATACAGAGAATATTACCAGCTGCAAAATTTCGTTGGTAGCCATGGCTTCTATTACGCTACGTGGCACTACATGCTCTACAAATTTTGCCAAAGAAAAACCTTTTGATTTTTCCATCAAATCAGAAACAGCCGTCATATCTGTATTCGCAATATTTGCTCCAACACCTGGTTGAAAAATATTTACCAATACCAATCCTAAACCTAGTGATACTAACGATGCAGTAATGAACCAAAGCATGGCTTTACCACCAACCCTACCTACCGTTTTCATATCGCCTAATTTGGCAATACCTACCACCAAAGTGGAAAATACTATTGGAGCAATTATCATTTGCACCATTCGTAAGAAAATGGTAGTGAGTAATTTTATGTTATCAGCAAAAGTTTTTCTAGTATCTGCCTCATAATTAATATTTACATAATAGCCTGCAATTATTCCCAATATCATTGCACTGATAATGTATAAAGTAAGCCTGCTTCTTTTTGTGGGCTGTTGAGTAATTTCCATAAGCAAAATGATTGTAGCGCAATATAATATTTAAAAACTTATTATGCCCTAATATGAAATATTAAAACTTAGTTATACATCGTATCTATATATTGCTTATTTTACAATTTTATTTTCAACAAAACTATAAAACGATATGAGTTTATTTGCTAAAAAACCTATGAGTGTACTGCTAGCGGAAGCTGCAGACAATGAAAAAGGTTTAAAGAAAACCCTCAGTGCTGGCTCGCTAGTAGCTTTGGGTATTGGTGCTATTATTGGCGCAGGATTATTTGTAAGAACG
>JANOZW010000112.1:0-53782 GCA_031429575.1 Ferruginibacter sp. | reverse complement strand
GGCAATTTAAATGCTTGCATTACCAATCTTTTTTATTGGAACAATGTAATACACGATGTGCTTTGGCTATATGGGTTTGATGAGCCGAGTGGTAATTTTCAAAAAACTAATTTAGGTAAGGGTGGTGTAGGAAATGATTTTGTACAAGCAGATGCACAAGATGGTAGTGGAACAAGTAATGCAAATTTTAGCACACCTGTGGATGGAGGAAATGGACGTATGCAAATGTACATTTGGAGCGATGTGGGATCTCCTTTATACCAACCCGATTCTGATTTTGACAATGGTGTTATAGGGCATGAGTACGGGCATGGCTGGTCTATTCGATTAACTGGCGGGCCAGCAAATTCTGGTTGCTTAGGCAATGCAGAGCAAGGTGGAGAAGGATGGGGAGACTATAATGCATTAATGCTTACCACAAATTGGGCATCACTTACTGCTACCATAACAAGTGCAAATATACCAAGAGGGATTGGCACGTATGTAAAAGGGCAAGCAACTACAGGTGTGGGTATTCGTCCTTATAGATATTCTTATAATAAAGCAGTAGTAAATAATGTTGTTACTTATGGCAAAGTAGCAGATGCAACCAATTTTTCTTTACCTCACGGCATAGGTTCTATATGGGCTACCATGCTGTGGGATATGACGTGGGAAATTATTTTACAAGATAATTTTATTGCGCCCAATATTTATGACGTACCAACAGTTATTGCGAATATGAGGGGTAATATAGCTGCATATAAATTGGTAAATGAAGGTTTACGCTTGCAAGCATGTAGTCCGAGTTTTGTGCAAGCAAGAGATGCTATTTTTCAAGCAGATGTATTGTTATTTAATGGGCGTTATCATTGTGCTATTGGTAGAGCTTTTGCACGCCGTGGCTTGGGGTTAAATGCAACCACTGGCACAAGTACAAATGATAGAATTGTAACGGAAGATTTTACTGCCTTTTCAGGTCCGGCATTAAGTTCGCTTTCTAATAATATAGCTTGTTCTAATCAGCCATTTAATTATACGGCTACGGTAGCCGCAGTGGGATCATATACTTTTTCTTGGACAAGAGCCGCTGTAGTTGGCGTTAGCAATATAGCAGCAAGTGGCAGCAATGCTTCTATTTCTGAAACATTAATAAACACTACATCAAAAGCCGTAAACGTAGTTTACTTAATTACTGTAAGTCCCGATGAATGTGGAGGAACACCAAGACCCCAAGCCATAAATGTATCGGTAAATCCTACTGTAGTACCTACTGTAGCAAGTTATAGTATTTGCCAAAATACTACAGTGCCTATAGGACAAGGTTTAGTAGTACCTGCAATAAGTACGAATTTATTTAGTAGTGTAATACTAGCTGGCACTACCTTTAATAGAGGCACCGGTACCACAACATATATTGCCGCAGCTACTGGTGTTTCAGGTTCAAGTGTATATTTTAAAACAATAAGCTTTGTAGCACCAACTACTGGTTCATTTACATTTAGCACTATAGCTGCATTATTAACACCAGGTAGTTCAGATGATACGTATTTGTCTTTATATCAAACCGCTTTTAACTCCACAAGTCCTGCTACTAATTTTTTAAAGGGAGATGATGATACTGGTGTAGGAGCACTTTCTTTAATTACACAAAATGTTACCGCAGGTACCACATATATTATTGTTATAAGCACTTTTGATAATAATGTGGAAGGTTCGTTTACACTACAATGCAGTAGCAATATTTTTTCTGGTACAAATAGCTGGTATCTTACTTCAAGTGGAGGTACTGCCTTAGCTACGGGCGATATATTTAATCCTGTAGCTGTTGCTGGCTCAGGCATTCCAAACACAGCTACCCCTGGCACCACCACTTTTTATGTAGCCAATAATGATTTTCCTGCTTGCCGCACAGCAACAACTTTTACCATCAATAGAAATATGATTTATGTAAACCAAGCAAATACAAGTGGCACCTATAATGGAAATACTTGGGCTACTGCTTATCAAAATTTGGAAGATGCATTGAATGCTACTATTGTTTGCGCACCTGCACAAGTGTGGGTGGCGGCAGGCATATACAAACCTACAACTACAACAAATAGAGATATAAGTTTTATTATGAAAAATAATTTGGCAATGTATGGCGGCTTTCCAAATACTGGCAATCCAACTTTTGCACAAAGAAATACGATAAACAATATTACTACGCTAAGCGGTGATATTGGGATAACAAACGATGCAACAGACAATAGTTATCATGTAATAAGCAATACTGCTGGACTAACCAATACTGCCATATTAGATGGTTTTGTTATCAGCAATGGCAATGCAAATGGCACGGGCAGTTTTAGAAATGTAGGAGGAGCCATATTAAACAATCCAGCTGGGGCTTCTAATATTTGCAACCCAAAAATTGATAATTGTATATTTAAAAATAATAATGCAAGTTTAAACGGTGGTGCCATTTATAATAATGCTGTGACTGCTACTGCAAACCCAATATTTACAAATTGTATTTTTCAAAATAATAGTGCCGCAAATGGTGCAGCATTTTATAATGATGGTAGCGCTTCCGGCATAAGCAATCCTACTATTATAAATGCTACTTTTACTGAAAATACAGCATCTGCCTCTGGCAATGTTGTTTATTCAACTGCAGCAAGTGGTAACAGCATTGCTGACTTTACGAATTGTATTTTTTGGAACAATGGCGGAGCAAATACTTTTTCTAATAATGCATCTATCATAAATGTAAAGTACAGCTTGTTTGAACCATTGGTAAATAATTATACAAACGGAGCAGGAAATATTACAACAACAAATTCTCCATTTGTATTGCCAACAGATGTACATTTAAAAGATTCTTCTTCTGCTATTGATGCAGGAACTATTACTGGTGCACCTACAAAAGATGTTGATTTTATAGTAAGAAGTGCAATACCAGATATGGGAGCCTATGAAAACGTACAATCATGCATTGGCTCAAATAAAATATATTATACTGATATGATAGGCACAACATATCAATGGCAAAAAAATGATGGAACAGGCTATGTAGATATTACTAATGGCGCTTTATACAGTAATACAAATACGCAAAAGTTAACTTTATTAGCACCTGCTAGTAACACTACTGGTACATTGTATCGTTGTAAAATAACCACTGGTGTTGCAGTATCGTATAGTTCTGAAAACATTTTACGATTCTATAATCGCTGGTTAGGCGTAGTTGATAATAGTTGGCAAAATGCTTCCAATTGGAGTTGTGGCTTTATTCCCGATCAATATACAGATGTAATTATCCCATCTGCAAAACCACTTTACCCTATCACCAATGTAAATGGCACAGTAAGAAAACTACAATCTGAAACTGGAAGTAATTTAACCATTGGTGCAGGAAGTAGTTTAATAATTGTAGGACAATAGGTTTTTGTAAATTAAATTTATAGTTTTTTTGATGAGCCGATAAGAGAATTATTCGGCTCATTTTTATTGTATAATAATTGTATCAAAAACCACATCAAATTATCATCGTATATTTATTCAAATTTTTTTTAATGCAAACAGATATTTTAGTAATTGGCTCGGGCATAGCAGGGCTTACCTATGCGCTTAAAGTAGCGCAAGAAATGCCCACTAAAAAAGTTACCATACTTACCAAAACACAAAGCGATGAAACCAATACAAAGTACGCCCAAGGCGGCATAGCGGGTGTTACAAATTTTAGCGAAGATAGTTTTGCAAAACATATAGAAGATACTTTGATAGCTGGCGATGGGCTTTGTAACCAACATGTGGTAGAAATTGTAGTAAAAGAAGGTGTAGAAAGAATAAACGAACTCATAGCTTGGGGTGCACAATTTGATAAAGACCCCGATGGAGATTATAGACTCGGCAAAGAAGGTGGTCATAGTGAAAATAGAATCCTACACCACAAAGATGTTACAGGAAAAGAAATGGAAAGAGCTTTACTAGAAGCTATAAAAAAATGCAACAACATACATTTAATAAGCCATTGTTTTGTGTTGGATATTATTACACAACATCACTTAGGGTATTTGGTTACAAAAAGCACTCCTGATATTGAATGCTATGGTGTATATATTTTAAACCTTGCTACAAATAAAATAGAAAAAATTATTGCATTCATTACATTGCTGGCAACAGGCGGTAATGGACAAGTGTATCGGAGCACTACAAACCCTGCCATTGCTACAGGAGATGGCGTGGCAATGGTGTACAGGGCAAAAGGTAGAATAGAAAATATTGAATTTATACAATTTCACCCAACGGCTTTATACGAAGCTGGCGTGCGTGGCCATTCGTTTTTAATAACCGAAGCGGTACGTGGCGATGGTGGTATTTTGCGCAATGCAAATGGCGAAGCATTTATGGAGCGCTATGATGTAAGAAAGGATTTAGCCCCAAGAGATATTGTGGCAAGAGCCATAGATAATGAAATGAAAATAAATGGTACTGAGTTTGTGTATTTGGATTGTACGCATATGGATCAAGAAAAGTTTAAAGAACACTTTCCAAACATACATGCAAAGTGTTTGAGTATTGGTGTAGATGTAGCTAAAAATATGATTCCCGTTTCTCCTGCTGCGCATTATAGTTGTGGCGGTGTAAAAACAGATGAGCATGCAAGAACGAGTATAAAAAATTTGTACGCAGCGGG
Organism: Ferruginibacter sp.; assembly: GCA_031429575.1. GTDB lineage: Bacteria > Bacteroidota > Bacteroidia > Chitinophagales > Chitinophagaceae > Ferruginibacter. Next base: position 49,119 of record JANOZW010000112.1, on the reverse strand, counting down.
AGAATGCGCTAGCACAGGCTTACACGGCGCAAATAGATTAGCAAGCAATTCATTATTGGAAGCTATGGTTTTTGCACATCGTGCATTTATTGATACATTAAAAACTTTTAAGGATAATATTACAAAAGCTACAGAAAGTAAAATTCCTGATTGGAATGCAGCTGGCACAATCGCTCCAAAGGAAATGATTTTAATAACACAAAGTTTAAAAGAAATGAAACTCCTCATGAGCGACTATGTAGGTATTGTACGTAACAATGAGCGCTTGCACAGAGCCAACCGAAGAATAGATTTGCTGCATGAAGAAACAGAATATCTATATGAGCGCACAGCAGTATCACCACAGCTTTGCGAATTGAGAAACATGATTACCGTTTCTTACCTTATTATAAAAAGTGCTGAGTTACGCAAAGAAAGCAGGGGTTTGCATTTTAATACTGATTATCCTAATAAGCAAGAAATATTGCAAAATACTATTTTGTAATAACGCCCAATAATTATTTTTTGCAAAAAATAATTATTGGGTGAGCAAAGAAGCAGCTATGGTCAGCAACATTGGCGTCCGCCTCTCGGCGGATCAGCAGTATAACATTACTCATCTTTTATTATACAATAGATTAACAATTTTATTTTTTTGAATAAATACTTTATCAATTACCTTATCTTCTAGTTGTCCCTCTCCACTTCGTGTAGAGGGCAAGGGTGAGGTCACTTCATCGATATACCATTATTCATCTTTTATTATGCATTAGATTATGTTTTATTGTTAAAACAATTTGCTATCATACATTGCAGCATATTTATTTTAATATGTACTACATCATTTACCCAATATTGTATTTTTTTTCTCTTATGCCATTTTTTATGTTATATGGTATAAGCGATTTTTTTGCTTTCATGTTATTTCATGTTGTTAAGTATAGAAAAGATGTTATACTCAACAATTTAAAAATAGCTTTTCCTGAAAAAACAGAAGCAGAAAGAATAAAAATTTGTAAAAAATTTTATCAATATTTTACCGACGCATTGTTAGAATCTTTAAAATTCATTTCTATTTCTAAAAAACAATTACTTAAAAGAAGCATAGGCTCATTTGATGTAATAAATAAATTAATAGATAAAGGGTATAATATTAACCTCATGGCAGGGCATCAATTTAACTGGGAGTATGCCAATTTATTATACTCTATAAACCTTAAAATACCTTTTGTAGGTATCTATGTAAATATTAGCAACAAGGCGCTTTCCAAAATATTTTTTGATATGAGAAGTAGATACGGAACCGTGTTAATGGATTCGCTAGCCTTTAAAACCAGAATGCACGAAGTATTTAAAACTCAATATATGCTCGGACTTGCTGCCGATCAAAATCCAAAATTTCCTACCAACGCATATTGGCTAAACTTTTTTGGCAGGCCTACTCCTTTTTCAAGTGGTCCCGAAAAAGGAGCTATTAAAAATAATGCAGCAGTGATTTTTGTAGCCTTTAGAAAAACGAAACGAGGGCACTATGCTTTTGATACAACACTACTTTGCGAAGAAGGTGGAAAAACAACAGAAGGAGAACTTACCCTCTTGTACAGAGATATTTTAGAGAAAACAATTAGGCAAGACCCAGCAAATTATTTATGGAGCCATAAACGTTTTAAATTTGAGTGGATAGACGAATACAAAGATTTGTGGATTGATAATAAGACTCAAGCTCCTCCTAAAAAATAAAGTTTATTTATATCAATAAAAGTTTGTGTTATTTTTCACAGTATTGTAATTTGTAATTATAAACATTCTTTTATTTAACTTTCATGTATGAAAAAATATTTGAAGGCGTATTTATTTTTACAAATTTGTTTATTTCAGTTTTGCTATGTTGCCAAAGCACAAAAATCCTCTCCCATAGATTCTGCAAAAAAATCTATTGATGTATTGTCTAACAATGAAACTAATTTTATAGCTACTTGTTTTTTTATTGCAGACAATTACATGGATGTAGAGCAATATGATTCAGCCCAAGTTTGGCTAAATAAAATACACCTAAAACTTCCTACAAAAAGCATTTCCTTAAGCAATTATTTTTTAACGACAAGGCAAGCTGAAGTATATTATTACAATAATTTACAACAGCTAGGATTACAGGAAAGCTTGAGGGGATTAGAAATGGCAAAAACTTTAAACGACAGTTTACTATTAGCAGATAGTTATAATTTTTTAGGATTGTTTTATATGAATATTGATAGTGCAGCCAAATCGATTAGCTTTTTTAAAGAGGGAATTAAATTTACCAAGCAACCACCTTACCCCACAAATTATTTAAGCCTTACCAAGCCACATCATTTGTATGGCAATTTATCTGAAGCCTATTATAAATTAAAAATGTATGATAGCGCACTACTTAACAATAAAAAATCTCTAGCAAAAGCAAATGAAATTGGTTGGCAAAGAGGAATAGCTGTTGCACATAAAAGCATGGGAGATATTTTTATTGCATTAAAAAACATAGATAGTGCTATACATTATTTTACAAAAGGAATAGCCATATCAAAAGCAGCTTTAGAAATAGACGTGCAGTTATTGTGCTATAGCGGCTTGGCACAATGTTTTGAAATAAAAAACAATTATGCTTTAGCAAAACAAGCATTAGACAACGGTTTTACTTTACTAAATGAAAAGCCAATGATTAATCGTTTTTTTGCTTTGCAATTTTTAACCAATACAATAAATATTTATAAAAAACATACGGATAATATTTTATTAATAAATTCATTGGAGTTAAAGTCGGAAATGGAAACCGTAAATGTAAAAGGAAGTAACACACAAATACAAACCATATTAAATGCAGGCTTATCCAATGAAAAAAGAATACTAAACCTAGAAGTAGATGATGCAAAGCAAAAACAAAAACTAGCCAATAGCCGATTGGTGATTGCTATCATTGCATTTGCCTTAATAAGCATTGGATTTTTAGTATATCGCTATTATCAAAACCAAAAAATAGCCATTTCAAAAATAAGACATACCATCAGTCAGGATTTACACGATGATATTGGCGCATCATTAAGTAGTTTACAAATTTATGGTGCTGTTGCAGAAAAAACATTTAAAACCAATCCTGAAAAAGCAATAGAAATGTTGCATAAAATATCTACACAAAGTAAAACGGTAATGGAAAACATGAATGATATTGTATGGAGTATGAATACCAATAATGCAAATGCAACATCATTAGAAGCAAAAGTAAAAAACTACAGTGTAGAACTATTAAGCGATAATAATATAAATTTTGATTGTAGCATTGATGCATCTATAGAACCAATGCTAAAAAGCATTACAGCCAAAAAAAATATTTTGCTAATTATAAGAGAAGCCATGAACAACATAGCTAAATACAGTAAAGCATCCGCGTCTACTTTACAAATAAACATTGTAGATAAAAATGTAGAAATAACAATAACGGATAATGGAGTAGGCTTTGATATGAAAAATGAAAAAAAAGGAAATGGTTTGTGGAATATGGAACAAAGAGCAAAAGAATTAAATGGCAATTTTGATATAGATACAAGCCAAAATAATGGAACTTCTCTTTTGGTAACCATTCCATTAAAATCGGTATAACTATATTTAGTGATGCCGTTTGATTATTTAAAAATATAACTTTACACTGTGCCAATAAAAGTATTTATATATGATGACAACAATGCAAGGCGTGATAGCCTTAAAGCATTAATGGAGCTAAGCCCAGAATTATCATTTGCAGGAGAAGCATTAAATTGTGTGAATGTTTTAATAGATATGAACACCACTTTTCCCGATGTGGTTTTAATGGATATAAACATGCCAGAAGTAGATGGAATAGAAGGTTTGAAAAGCATAAAGAAAAAATTTCCACATATAAAAGTATTAATGCAAACGGTATTTGATGATACCGATAAAGTTTTTGACTGTATTCGTAGTGGGGCAAGTGGTTATATTTTAAAGAAAGATTCTCCTCAGCGGATACTACAAGCCATACAAGAAGTGTATGATGGTGGCGCCGTAATGAACCCGAGTATTGCATTAAAAGTATTGGATTATTTTCAACCACAAAAAGAACAAAATCAACTTACAAAAAGAGAAAAAGAAGTGTTAGAATTATTGGCAGAAGGACTTAGTTATAAAATGGTTGCCGATAAATTGTTTCTTAGTTTCAATACGGTTAACACACATATCAAGCATATTTACGAAAAGCTTCACGTGTCTTCTTTAGGCGAAGCCATTGCATTTTACTACAAAAACTTGCACCAGTAATATTTTTACAATTCACTACAATTAGGTATTGAGAATAATTTTTGATGTTGGAATTTTACATTCTAAAAATTAAACATTATGAAACAATTATTCTCCTTAGTGCTTTTATTAATTACAGCTACTGCATTTGCAACAGTACACACTGTAAGCAATTCACCAGCTACATTGGCACAGTTTAATACCATTCAAGCCGCTATAACAGCTGCAGCTACTGGCGATACTATTTATGTACACGGCAGTCCCAACCCTTACGCCGCATTTACACAAACCAATAAGCAACTTACTATTATTGGCCCAGGTTGGGGGCCAGATAAAAACCTTCCTTTTATCGCACTGGTACAAGGATGTACCATAACAGGCGCTACATGCGCTAATTCAGAATATCAAGGATTAACTTTTAACAGTGCTCTTCAAATATCTTCTGCACATCCCGATAATTTGCGTTTTATTCGAAATAATTTTGCAGGCATCGATATCAATATGACCCAGAGCAGTACTACTTATACTGGTTACCTTTTTGAAGGCAATGTATTTGATAATGCTACTGCAAATGTAACTACTAGTTCTACCTATCAAAATTTTCTTTTTCAAAATAATAACTTCTTTGAAAATGGCACTGTAAGAGATGGAAATTTAGGCGGTGGTTGGTTTAATTGTGTAAATGTTTTATTCAATCATAATTTATGGTACGGCTCAGGTAGCAGTATAAGGAATGTTACAGATGGTAGCACACATCGGTTTTTAACTTTTGCTAATAATATTTTTGTGCGCCGCAATTTTAATGGAAGGGTATCATCAAGCACTTTTAACAACAATATTACTTTTAATGCTGTTGTAAATAACCCGTGGGCAACTGCAAGTAATGTAGATGGTGGCGGCAACGTAGAAAACCAAGACCCACAGATGGCCAATCAGGCTGCTGTTAATGCAGGTACAGCCAGTTCTATAAATGATTTCACCATTGCTGCTGGTCCTGCTAATAATACGGCAAGCGATGGAAAAGACATGGGTTTTTTGTATGATGTTACCGGAAGTTTAAACTGGGCAAACAGCCGCAATAGCCGCTTGCCTCGCATTTTTAGCATAAATGTAATTACACCAACTGTAGCTGCTGGTGGCAATGTTACTGTTAATGTAGATGCAAGGATTAGTAACTAATGTTTTCTCTTTTTTAAAAACTAAAACGAGTTAACATGAAAAAAATATTTATAATTATAGGATTGCTTTGCATAACTTTCTCAATGCAAGCTCAGACAATAAATGCCGCAGAGTTTTTTATTGATACTGACCCTGGAGTTGGAAATGGAACACCCATTACGGTTTCTCCAACTGGGGCAAATGTAAATTTTACAGCATCAGTACCTACAAGTGCTTTAGGCAATGGTTTTCATTTTGTAGGCATACGTACAAAAGATAATGTAGGTAAATGGGGCTTGTTTGAAAACAGGGGATTTTATATTAGTTCGTCAGCAACCAATGTGGGCAATATAGCTGCTGCAGAATTTTTTATTGATACAGACCCAGGTGTAGGAAATGGCACAGCTATTACGCCTTCGCCGAGTGGAGCAAATACAACATTTGTTGCTACAATTCCTACCACATCATTGGCAAATGGTTTTCATTTTGTAGCCATACGCACAAAAGATGCACAAGGCAAATGGGGCTTGTTTGAAAACAGAGGGTTTTATATTAGCAGCTCCACAACAAACGCAAGCAATATTGCATCTGCAGAATTTTTTATTGATGCTGACCCTGGTGTTGGAAATGGCACAGCTATTTTTCCTTCACCGAGTGGTGCAAATCCAACATTTGTAGCTACGATTCCTACTACATCTCTAGCAAGTGGTTTTCATTTTGTAGCCATACGCACAAAAGATACACAAGGCAAATGGGGCTTGTTTGAAAACAGGGGGTTTTATATAAGTAGCTCTACAACTAACGTGGGCAATATTACAGCTGCAGAATTTTTTATTGATACTGACCCTGGTGTAGGAAATGGCACGGCTATTACGCCTTCGCCAACAGGAAGTAATCCAACTTTTGTTGCATCTATCCCTACCACATCATTGGCAACGGGTTTTCATTTTGTAGCCATACGCACAAGAGATGCAACTGGCAAATGGGGCTTGTTTGAAAACCGAGGTTTTTATATTAGCACACAAACAGCCAATAGCGCAGGCATGACGGCAGCTGAGTATTTTATTGATACAGATCCTGGAGTTGGCAATGGCACAGCATTCACCATTCCTGCAGGGCAAAGTTTTAATCAAAATTTTGTATTGCCAATACCATCAGGAACTGCAAATGGCAATCACTTTATTGGCATAAGGGTTAAAAATGGATGGGGCTTGTATGCATTTGATACCATTACGGTTTCTGGTGTGGTGCCATTAACACTGCTAAGTTTTGATGCATTTAAAAATAAAAATATAGTTGATTTAAAATGGACAACAACCAATGAAATAAACACTGCTCATTTCGAAATAGAAAGAAGTATTAATGGTGTGCAATTTATAAAAATTGGAAGTGTAAATTCTGCAAATAGCTCTGGGATTAATAATTATTCTTTTGAAGATCTTCAACCACTAAAAGGATTAAATTTTTATCGCTTAAAACAGGTAGATATTGATGGGAGTTTTAAACATAGTAATATTAATAAAGTATTGTTTGAAAACTTTGGTGATGCAGTAAATATTTATCCTAATCCTGCTACACAATACGTGCAATTTGATTTTGCAGGAAAACAAAAAACAATTTTAGTAAATATTTTTGATGCATTGGGCAGGCATATAATTACAAAAACGATGGCAAATCAACTTCCATTAAAATTGAATATTGAACAACTAGCCAAAGGAAAATATATACTACAATTAAGCGATGGAGAAATAAATACCATGGGCTCTTTTATTAAACAATAAATTAAATATACTTCTTTATAATACCGAGTGGCTTATGGGGGTAAGCCCCCGGTTCTTTTAAAATTGTAAAAGCCATCACAAATTTTATGTGATGGCTTTTGTATTATAACAATATTATTATTTCAAATTCTGAATCTTTTTGTCCTTAGGATATTTTACAGTATAACTAAATCGTACTTTTTTACTTTCTCCAGGTTTTAGAGTAAGCTTCCAAGTAAGTATGCCAAGTTCAGTATTTACCATAGCGCTACCATCGTCTATCAATTCTACTTCCATTTCTTTTACATTACTCAATGGATATTGGTCTTTTAAAATAATATTAATGTCTTTCACTTTATTATTTTTTACAATTAATTCATAGGTAAAAGTTTGTTTGGTATTTGAATTACTTGTTTTTGTTGTTGTAGCATCTTTTACCAATGTTCTTTTTACATTTACTCTTTTATCTTTTCCTAAAGAAAGATTAAGTGTATCAGCTGTTGTATTAGGATCTATAAATGATTTACCAATGTAGGTATCATCCATAATAATATTTGCATTGCCGGGTATCAAATCTAAATTTTGCCAATTGGTAATTTCGGCTAATAAATACGCATCTGCATCTAGCTTAGGTACAGCATAGTTTTTAAGGTTACTTTGTATTTCTGCTTCTTTAATATTTATGCTATGTGCTTGCCCATTGCTTTCTATATCGTAGGGTAAATCAATTTCAAAACTAGTATTTAATAAGCCTTGTTTTAGAGTTGTGTATTGGTCAAGTGTACTTGCTTGCACTGTTTGCACACTTGAGCTTACACTTTTTTTAGCTTTTACTTCTTCATCTAAATCTTTATCATCAAAACTTTGTATTCTATTTCTTGTGCCATACCCTATTACAACTACTTCGCTTAATTGATTATACAACTGCGGCACATAATATTGCAAATACCAAGGGTTAAGTAAAGGTGCTGTCGTTGTAAAATTTGGTGTGCCAGTACTTAACGTAAGTTTTGTTTTTGCCCAATCAATACCTGTGTTTTGTATTAGGCTTGCTTTGTAAACTAGTTTAATTGCATTGGTTTTAGAGTTTACACGTATGTCGTATATTGGCTGCCAGCCTGCATTGTTGGTATAGTAAGACATAGATAAATCTGCTTGCTGTTCGTTTCTACAAACCACTTGCATAATAATTCTACCAAAAGGCTTTTCAATAACATCGGGTTTTTCCGTATTTGTTTTATTAGCTACAGCTAGTCTTTCATTAAGCCTGTCAATTTTTTCTTGTACCAATTCTACTGATTGTTGAAAATTAAAAATGGCATTTTTATTTTTTTCAATTTTAGCATTGTTAAATTCTATTAGTTTTAAAACCTCGGCTGTAAGGTTTGTTTTATTAGCACTTGTTGTAATGGTGGATTCAATTAGTTTATCCGTTTTTACAAGTATGCTTTGCTCAATATCAATTTTATTTTGAAGAATGGTTATTTCTTTATTGGCCTTTTTAATACTGTCTTGTATTTTAATAGCTAAAGCATTTACAGCAACAGGCTTTACAACAGCTATAGGATAATACACACTAAATTGTTGCGAGAGTAAGGATACATTTTCTGGGCAACTTATTTGCAAACTATTTAAATCTATTTGTGTACTCAATTTATCTATCACAATAAATTTGGTACTTTTTGTAATATTTACTTTTGCCTTATGTGTAAGTTCTGCACCATAGCCAAAGTAAACTGTAGCATCATTCATTGTAGCATTAGCTTTTGCTGTATCTTGTTGTGCGGTGGCAATAAAACTCGATAGGGTTATTGCCGTCATAAAAATATACTTCATCATAATTAGGTTTTTTAACTAGATGCAGTAAATTTTAAAAATGCATAATGGCAAAGAAAATAATTGCCACAGAAGGCACAGAAAAATGCATTTTGTGAAATTTCCACTCACTAATATTGTATTAAGCTCAATAAGCTAAAACTGTGTTTCAGTGACCTCTGTGGCAAAAGAAAAATACATTTTTTTAAACCCTGATAGATTTACTAAAAATATGAAACAGCTTAAAGCAAACTGTATTTCAGTGGCATCGTTAGCAAAAAGAAAAAAAGAACACTATTTTTGCAACATTGCAAACAACCCAACGATATTTTTTAAAAAAAGAAAATCGACTTAAAAGTCGTAAGGCAATTGATTTGCTTTTTAGCAAAGGAAAAAGTTTTTCTAATTTTCCTTTTAGAATTTGTTGGCAATTGGTGAATGATGAAGTAGGATTAAAAGCAGGTTTTACAGCAAGCAGTAAAAATTTTAAAAAAGCTACTGATCGTAACAGAATAAAAAGATTGATAAGAGAAGCTTATCGTTTGCAAAAAAATAATTTAGAAAATGTATTGCAATTAAAAAATAAAGGCGTTCATTTATTTTTTATTTATACAGGAAAAGAATTGCCTACATACGAAGTTGTTTTTGAAAAGACAGGCAATGTTTTAAAAAGAATAATAAAATTGATTGATGAAGTTGTTGAATAGCATATTGAATTTTCCTTTTATTGCACTCATTAAAATATACCAATGGGTTATTTCACCATGGATTGGTCGGTCTAAATGCCGCTACACGCCTACCTGTTCGCAATATGGCTTAGAGGCTTTTAAAAAGCACGGCCCATTTAAAGGCTTTTGGCTTACGGCAAAAAGAGTAGCAAGTTGTAATCCATGGGGTGGGCATGGGTACGATCCGGTACCATGAAGAAAATAGGCAAATATGAAAATGGGCAAATATGCAAAGCCAAAAAATTGGGACATGTAGTATAAATTGAACTTTGAACTTTCAACTTTGAACTTTGAACCTTTAACTCAACCTTCAATCTTTGCCGCCCCAAAATACTGATGCAATACCTTTGGTAAATGAATGCCATCTGCTTGTTGATTATTTTCTAGCAATGCCGCTACAATCCTTGGTAGTGCAAGGCTTGATCCATTAAGAGAGTGGAGTAATTGTGTTTTCCCTTCCTCATCTTTATACCGTATTTTCATACGATGGGTTTGAAAAGTTTCAAAATTACTCACACTACTTACTTCCAACCATTTTTTTTGAGCAGCAGAATACACTTCAAAATCGTATGTAAGTGCAGATGCAAAACTCATATCGCCACCACATAATTTTAAAATACGATAAGGCAATTCTAAAAACTGCAATAATCTTTCTACATGGTTTATCATTTCTTCAAATACATCATAACTTTTATCTGGTTGCACCAATTGTATGATTTCTACTTTATCAAATTGATGTACTCGATTTAGTCCACGCACATCGCTACCAAAGCTACCAGCTTCTCTTCTAAAGCAAGGTGTGTAAGCCGTCATCTTTACTGGTAGCTCCGCATCTTTTACAATTTCGCCGCTATAAATATTGGTTACAGGCACTTCCGCAGTTGGTATTAAGTACAAATTATCTTCTGTTACATGATACATCTGCCCTTCTTTATCTGGTAAACTTCCAGTACCATAGGCAGATTGTTCATTTACCAATAATGGTGGTAAATATTCTGTGTATCCAGCAGCTGTATTGTAATCTAAAAAATATTGTATGAGTGCTCTTTGCAATTTTGCGCCCTTGCCTTTGTATAGCGGAAAACCACTACCTGTAAGCTTTGCACCAATTTCAAAATTTACCAAATCATAATCTTTAATAATATCCCAGTGTGGTTTTGCATTATCGGGCAAGGTTGGTATCGTTCCGCCTTCCAATATGGTCACATTATCTTCTGCTACTTTTCCTACTGGTACGCTTATATGAGGCAGGTTTGGCAGCAATAAAATTTTATTGGTAAAGTCTTCTTCCAGAGCTTGCAAAGTTGTTTTGCCTGTATTTAATTCTTCTTTCCAATTGTTTACCTCTGCACGTTTTGCATTGGCAGCGTCGGTTTCTCCCTTTGCTATTAAAGCTCCTATTTCCTTTGAGGCTGTATTTACAGCAGCTTGAAGTGCTTCTGTACTTACTTTTTGCTTACGTATTTCTTCATCTTGCGCAATTAATTCATCCACCAAATTAATTTGACCAAAGTTTTTTATGGCCAATCTTTCTTTTACTAATGCGGCGTTTTGCCTTATGTAATTTATCTGTAACATCTTTTTTAAAATCTTATATGCTGCAAATATAAACGGGAAAAGCTTATTTGTTACATTTGCAGCATGCAACATGTGGAAGAAGATTTACAAGTACGCTGGCTAAAGCTTAGAATTAAGCTAAAAGACCATTTTGGCATAAAGCCAGATATGAATGGAGTGCTGCTACTTATTGGTGTGCAAGAGCTTGGACAAGGCCCGCAAGACTTTAGCAAAGAACAAAAACAAGATTTGATGCATATAGCTATTTGTACTATTTTGCAAGCCAGTGGGTTTTATAGCCACGATGGGTTAGATGATGAAGGTTGGCCACATTTTACCCAGCTAAAAGCATTGCCAGAGTTATTTTTAAACGATCAAGAAAATTTCTTAAAAGATCATGTACTATTGTATTTTCAAACCCAAGGATTTATATAAACAATTTGATATAAATGTATAATTTTGGATAGTCAATTTAAAATTTAAAATAATGACAAATTCACATTTAGATAGAATTACAATAAATAAAGAAGTTTGCCATGGTAAACCAACCATTAGAGGTAAGCGATATCATGTAGAAAGTATGTTAGAATTACTTGCATCTGGTATGACGATTGATGAGCTTTTACTAGATTACACTGATTTAGAAAAAGAAGATTTTTTAGCTTGTCTAGAATATGCGGCAAAACTTACCCAAGTAAAAAGCATTTATAAATTAGCCTCGTGAAAATTTTAGTACTTATTTATTTAAATTACTCTAAATAATATTTGAAATAAAATATTATATTCTCAAACCAAACAATTCTTATAAAATAAATTAAAAAATGAAGAACGTTTTTAGATTATTATTTTGCTGCGCAATGATATTTGCAGCAAATGAAACTACTGCTCAGGTTAAGAAAAAAATTGCAGCAAAAAAAACAACCAAACCTTCTAGCTCTGCAAGAACATCAACAAAAAGGTTAGCAACAGCCAAAATAATTGATAACTCCATTAAAGTAAAAATAACTACCGACTCAGGTATAATAGTAGTGAAGTTGTACGACTCTACTCCACTACATAGAGATAATTTTGTAAAGCTTGTAAAAGAAGGTTTTTACGATAGCCTTTTATTTCATAGGGTAATAAGTAATTTTATGATACAAGGTGGTGACCCAAATAGTAAAAATGCACAAGCAGGTGTAATGCTTGGTGGCGGTGGTGGAGATATGGAACGCATACCAGCAGAGTTTAAACCTAGTTTGTTTCACAAAAAAGGAACACTCTGTGCAGCTAGAGATGGCAACCCAGAAAAAGCTAGTAGTGCTTGCCAATTTTATATTGTACAAGGAACGAAATATACCGATGACCAATTGAATGGTATGGAAATGCAAATGGGAAAAAAGTTTTCTATACAAGAACGCATGGCTTACAAAACTATTGGTGGCACACCGCAGCTTGACCAAAACTATACCGTGTTTGGCGAGGTAATAAAAGGTCTTAATGTAATAGACAAAATAGCAAGCGTACAAAAAGGACAAGCAGATAGACCAGTGGGAGATGTGAGGATGAAGATGGAGATTATCAAGTAAACAGTTGGCAGAGGGCAGTTGGCAAAAAACAATTTGCAGTTGGCAAAAAAAATGTTCAATAATCAATTTTCAAATGTGCAACTTTTAACTTTATGTTTTTTGAATGAAGTTTAAAAAATTTGAACCATTAACAATTTAACAATAGAACAATAAAACAATTTAAAACATGAGCTACCCACAACAACTAAAATACACAAAAGACCACGAATGGATAAGCCTTGAAGGCGATATTGCTACCATTGGCATTACGGAATTTGCACAAGGCGAGCTTGGCGATATTGTGTACGTAGATATAGGTACAACAGGAAAAGTATTGGCGGCAGAAGAAGTTTTTGGTACGGTAGAAGCTGTAAAAACAGTGAGTGATTTATTTTTACCCCTAGCTGGTACAGTTACCGAAGTAAACCCAGCGTTGGAAGCCAATCCAGAGTTGGTGAACAGCGACCCATATGGAGCCGGATGGATGGTAAAAGTAAAAGTAGATAACCCAGCGGATTATGAAGCATTGATGGGTGCAGAAGCTTATGAAAAATTAGTAGGTTAAAGCCCCCTAAATCTCCCGAAGGGGGACTTAGCTCTTCAATTATTAAAAAATAGATTCTGAAATGATACCTCTTAAAAAATTTATACCAGCCATTGGCTGGTTTTTTTTAGTATTAATATTAATATGTTTACCAGGTAGTAAATTTCCAAAAACAGATGATTGGTTAGACATAATTTTTTTCGACAAATGGGTTCATGTAGGACTCTTTGCAGTGCTTGCATTTTTATGGATGAAACCTTATTTAAATTCTACGTTACCCAAACAAACTGTTTTGGAAATCATTTTTAAAATTGCTTTATCTGTAAGCATTTGGGGGCTTGCTACAGAGTTTATACAAAAGTATTTTGCATTTCATCGCAGTTTCGATTTGTGGGATTGGGCAGCAGATAGTTTAGGTGCCCTACTTGCATTTATAATTTGCAAAAAAATAACAGTGAAAAAATAATAGATAACAGCCTTCAATAGCTTATAAAAAAGTGCATTTAGAAAGCTCATAACTATTGCAATAAAAAAGCTCACTTTTCAGCGAGCCATTTTTTATAATTTTATTTCTTCTTCGGTATCATCGTAAAACTTAAATTCTGTAAGTGTATTATTACTATTAGAACGAACTTTTACTTTTTGTTTAAACTTCCAGCTCCATTTCATACGCCTGCTTGGAAAGCCCGATGTAAGATATGTGTAGATAATAGGATGCACATCTACCGTTAATCCTTTATGCTTTTGCATTATGAGGTAGCTTAAGTTCTTTGCTATTTCATCTTCCAAAATAAGTGCAGACGATATTTTACCAGTGCCCTCACAACTCGGGCAAACTTCTGTGGTTACAATATTCATTTCGGGCTTCATACGCTGGCGTGTAACCTGCATTAGGCCAAATTTGGAAATAGGCAATACAGCGTGTTTTGCTCTATCTGCATGCATAAAGCGCTCCATTTCGTCAGACAATTTTTTCTTATTATCCATCAACTTCATGTCTATAAAGTCCACCACAATTATTCCTCCCAAATCACGCAAGCGAAGTTGCCTTGCTATTTCTTCCGCTGCTTCTAAGTTTGTTTCCAAAGCATTTTGCTCTTGGTTATTGCTTACACTTTTATAACCACTATTTACGTCTATTACATGTAATGCTTCGGTATGTTTAATAATCAAATATGCGCCACTTGGCAAGTTTACCGTTTTACCAAACGATGCTTTTACTTGCTTGGTAATGCCATATTGATCAAAAATGGGAATACCATTGTTGTAATGTGTTACAATATCAATTTTGTGAGGAGCAATGCGTTGAATATAACTTTTAGTATCGTTGTAAATTTCTTTATCGTTTACAACAATTTTATTAAAATCTTCGTTTAGCAAATCCCTAAGCATGCTATTGGTTTTGCCTTGCTCACTCAATATTTTTTGTGGAGGCACAGCACCCCTCAAGTTTTTTTGAATGGTTTTCCAAGTAGTTTCAAGGCTCAATAAATCATCGTGAAGTTCAGCAGCGGGCATGCCCTCTGCAGCGGTACGCACAATTACACCTAAGTTTTTAGGCTTAATGGCTTCTATAATTTTTTGTAATCTTTTTCTTTCTTCTGATGAATGTATTTTGCGAGAAACTGCTACAATATTTGTAAAAGGTGTAACCACTACATAACGACCTGGTAAAGAAATTTCACAAGTTAAGCGAGGTCCTTTTTGTGCAATGGGTTCTTTAAGTATTTGTACAAGTACATTTGGCTTGCCGCTCATTACTTCCGTAATTTTTCCAGTCTTTATTATTTCGGGTTCTACTTTAAATTTACCAAAATCAAAACCATTCACGTCATGTTCATTCATGGCAAGATGTGTAAATTTTAAAAGTGATTTTGCGTATGGGCTTAAATCTGTGTAGTGAAGAAAGGCATCTTTTTCGAAACCAACATCTACAAATGCGGCATTGAGGCCTGGTATAAGTTTTTTTACCTTACCAAGATAAATATCTCCTGCGGCAAAACTAGCATCCGATTTTTGGTTATGAAACTCTACGAGCCTCTTATCCTCCAATAGGGCAATTTCTGTACCCTCAGGTACAGCATTAATAATCAATTCCTTTGTCACAAGTGTACAAGTTTTTTAAAAAAGACTCTACACGTTTAAGTAATTTATTAAACAGCACTAAAGGTTCTACGATATAACTAAATAGAAAGATAATTATTGACATACAATAATTAGGAACCAAAATAAATATACGGAACTAATGCGTAAATAACATAAGATAATGGCTTTGCCATTATCTTATGTATAGTGAATTACTCGGCTACATAATATTACGCAGCCACCTATCTAAAAAGAATTACTTCTTCTTATGACGGTTTTTTCTTAAACGTTTTTTACGCTTGTGAGTAGCTATTTTATGACGTTTTCTCTTTTTACCACAAGGCATATCTGTTCTTTTTTGTGTTTAATAAATAATTTTTATAAATAAATATTGTATTGCTACAGTTCGTTATTTCATCTTAATACATCTTTCATAAAAATTATTCTCTTCGCAAAAAGAGTATATAAATTTTATCTCAATGTTTTTATTCTAGCATCCACTTCTTCGGTATAATGCGGGTCGTTTATTAGGCGCTTACTTACCGTGTACCATTTTATAGCTTCTGCTTTATTTCCTTGTCCTGCATAAGCATCAGCCAAGTAAGCTACAGCTTCTGCATTGTCAGGTTGTGCGGTTACAACTTTTTGAAATCGCACAATTGCTTTGTCAAATTGTCCTGAAACCAATCCTCCCACACCCACCATTAACTGGGCTTTCATATTGGTAGAATCTTTTTTTACAACGTTTACTAATTCTAGTATTCCTTGCATTGTTTCATTTGGGTTTCCATTTCGACCTTTGCCATAAATGTAAGCACTACCCAAACCTATTCTTAAATCGTCATTATTTGGATTGAGTTTTATGGCCCTTTCAAATAAGTCAATTGCTTCCTTAGTTTCCCAACCTAATTTTGCCTCATCCTTTCTCCTCTTAGATTCCCTAAAAATATTCGGGCTGCAAAGGTGAGGTTTTTTTCTGAATTTACCAACTTAGATGCTAAAGAAGTATAAAAAGCATATGGTTCGTACAGATTTACACTGTCTTTCCAAAAATTTGCTAAGGCTTCGTTGGCTTTTATTTGTTGAGAAAGTACATCTCCCCTACTAACACTATTTTCAAGTTTGGATAATAATACAACCCTGTCAGGAGAAAGCTTTGCCTTCTCCTGAACAATATATTGCTGTATATCAAATGTTTTTCCCGGAGTTTTACCTTCCTCGGTAGTGGTTGCTACTTTTTTATTAGAAGTAGTTCTACCAAAAAAGAAAAGTATAGATACAAGAAATAAGCCCGCTCCAGCAAGAATAAATTGTTTTTTCAATGTAGTAAGTTGAGCTACGAAGGTACGTTAGTCGTCCGTATCCTTTTCGATTTTCGGCTCTATTTTAATATCAGCATTCTTTACATCCTTCATAAACTCCTTTGCAGGTTTAAATGCAGGAATAAAATGTGCGGGGATAGCTACGGCAACATTCTTCTTTATATTTCTACCGATTTTAGCAGCTCGTTTCTTAACGATAAAGCTACCAAAGCCACGTATATAAAGATTTTCGCCCGATGCCAAAGAAGATTTTACTTCTTTAAACATTGTTTCTAAAGTTACCAACACATCAACTTTGGGGATACCAGTTTTATCTGATATTTTATTGATTAGATCAACCTTTCTCATAATAAAAATTATTGTTATTCAAAGATATATTAAAAAAAACTAAATATATAATATAATTTCGGGGGTAATCATATTGATATATTTTTGCAAGGGTACATGAAAAAATTAACAATTACATCATATTTCACAAAAAATTTGCTCTTGTGGCATAAAAATGACAATACAAGAACCATGCCTTGGAAAGAAGAACGCAACCCTTACAGGATATGGCTTAGCGAAATTATTTTGCAACAAACAAGGGTAGCTCAAGGCCTAGATTACTACAACAAATTCATTATCAAATATCCAACAGTAGAAAAATTGGCAAACGCTGAAGAAAATTCAGTGTTTAAACTCTGGGAAGGACTCGGATATTACAGCAGATGTAAAAACTTGATAGCTTCTGCACGTTATATAGCTTTTGAGTTAGGAGGAAAATTTCCAACCACTTACGAAAGTATTTTACAATTAAAAGGTGTGGGGCCATATACAGCATCGGCCATTGCATCATTTGCATATAATTTACCACATGCTGTGCTTGATGGGAATGTGCTTCGAGTACTAGCCCGTTATTTTGGAATTGAGAAACCAATTGATAGCACAGAAGGGAAAAAATATTTTACAGAATTGGCGCAAAGCCTATTGGATAGAGCATCTCCTGCATTGTACAATCAATCCATTATGGATTTTGGGGCTACCATTTGCAAGCCGCAAATACCCATGTGTAGCACCTGTTTTTTAAAACCAAACTGCATAGCCTTTAAGAAAAATATAGTACAAAACTTACCCTTTAAAGGAAAAAAATTAGAGAAGAAAAAACGATATTTTTATTACATCATTGCCAGTTTTGATAATAAAATTTACCTGAGAAAACGGACAGAAAAAGATATTTGGCAAAATTTATGGGAATTTATACTATTAGAGCAAGCTCAAAAAATAGAATTGAACGATTTCTTAGCTTCAACCCCATATTTTGATGTAGTAGGAAAAAAATCAATTTTGAAACACAATTCTATTTTTTACAAACAACAACTCACTCACCAAACAATTGAGGGCGTTTTTCTACATGTAGCATTGAAATCTCCCTTAAAAAATGATTCTTACATAGCCGTGAGCAAAAATGAATTGAAGAAAATGGCTTTTCCTCGATTTATAACAAACTACTTTGAAGTGCAGAAAGGCTTGTAGAATAAATGGCTGTATTTAAAATTGTCGCAAGAGGTGACAGCTATTATAATCGACTTTTAAGCTAGAAATTACTTTTAAAGAGGTGTCACCTCTAATTTAAGTAACGACGATTTTAAAATGTACTTGAATAAATTACTGTTGCTGTATTTTGCAAAATAAATGTATCTTTAAAATTGGTTTTATGGTTATCCTTACAAACAACCGACCTTATTAATTTTTTAACACAATTCTTATGAGAGGAGTAAATAGAGTAATGCTTATTGGTAATCTTGGAAAAGATCCTGAAATGCAATTTTTAGAAGGAAACATTGCTGTTGCAAAATTTTCGCTTGCCACTACTGAGTCATACAAAGATAGAAGTGGGAGGCTTTTATCGCAAACAGAATGGCATACAATTGTACTATGGCGTGGGCTAGCAGAGCTTGCCAATAAATATTTACACAAAGGTAGTTTGGTATATGTGGAGGGTCGTTTAAAAACAAGAAGTTGGGAAGATAAAGAAGGCAACAAAAAATTTGCTACAGAAATAGTAGGCGATAATTTAATAATGTTGGATAAACGTACGGATGGCACGGCTGTAGGTGCAGATGAAGAGCCTACTTTTACAGATGATGATGTACCGCCTCCAGTAGATGAAGGTGGTAACGAACGTTTACCATTTTAATAAAACAATTTTGCCATTTTGCAAGATGACATTGTTCACATAAATTTTTAGTTTTGGATTATCATTCGGGGTTGGCAGCTTTTTTTCTGCCATTACAAATACTCACCATTATACCTGCTGTTACAGGTGTACTTATATTTATTGCCATATTATTATTCCTCATTTCTTTTTTAGTTGCTGGTAGCGAAGTAGCTTTTTTTTCGCTCACCCAAAAAGATATTAATGTACTCAAAACTAGGCAGCAACCATCTTTTAGAAGAATTGTTACTTTATTAGAACAACCAAAAACCCTGCTGGCTTCTATGCTTATTACAAGCATTCTTGTAAATATGGGTATCATTCTTATTGTAAATATTTTAATAGACGACTGGTTTTCAAAATATACCATTTGGTTTTTTTGGCTATTTCTTATCAAGCTGGGTGGCATAGGTTTTTTATTATTGTTGTTTGCTGTAGTACTGCCAAAAGTGTGGGCTACACATCATAAAATTGGGTTTGCATCTTCTGCATCTTTGGTAATAGAAATTTTTAATAGTGTATTTTATTTAGTGAGTAAACGCCTAGTAAAATTTGGAGAGAGATTAGAAAAAAAATTATCTAAAGATAAAAATGACAACCCAGATGCGAGGAGTTTGGACAATGCCATTGATCTGCTGCCTGACAATGAGGCCACCATGGAGGAGAAGCAGATATTAAAGGGCATCAGAAAATTTGGAGATACCCCGGTAAAACAAATAATGCGCACAAGGCTAGATGTAAGTGGTGTAGAGCATCAAACATCTATGCAAGATTTAATTAACACAGTAGAAGAATTGCATTACTCTCGCTTGCCCGTTTATAAAAATAATTTAGACGAAATAATAGGTATGTTGCATACAAAAGATTTGCTGGCACACATACACGAGCCTGCAGACTACGACTGGCACTCACTTGTACGCACACCCTTTTTTGTACACGAGCAAAAATGGATAGAAGATTTGCTGCAAGAGTTTAGGGCAAAACGAATACACTTTGCCGTAGTGGTAGATGAGTTTGGTGGCACAGCAGGTATTGTAACATTGGAAGATATAATGGAAGAAATTATAGGCGAAATTAAAGATGAATTTGATGACGAGGAAAGTGTAAATAAAAAGATTGACGACAACACATATATTTTTGAAGGTAAATTTATGATAAATGATGCCTGCAAAGCCATGGGATTACCAATAAACACATTTGATGACATACGAGGTGAGAGCGACTCTGTAGCGGGATTGGTATTGGAAATTGCAGGTGAATTTCCACAAATAGATACAGTTTTTGAGAGCGGAGATTTTAGTTTTATTCCGCTAGAAATAAATAAAAACAGAATAGACAAAGTAAAGATTTTAATTAAAGAGAAGTTGTAATAAAGCTTTTCATTTTTAACAAAACACGATGCATTTTTTTAATAAATACGTACTCCTTTTTATAATTATCATTTTTTTTGCAGCAGCTTGTAACAGCACCTACACCTCCAAAAAAACTGGCTATTTTAATATAGATTTCCCTGAAAAAAAATATGTATTATTTGATGAACCTAACATGCCTTATAGATTTGAGTACCCAACGTATGCGAAAATTGTAAAAGACAGCACCTACTTTGATGCTAACCCTGAAAATGAATATTGGCGCAATATTGATTTTACAAATTTTAACGCAAAAATATTTTTAAGTTATAAAATAGTTGGCGGAAAAGCTTTGTACAAAGTAAAAATTGGAGATGGAAAATACAAAGATTCGCTTGGTGTAAATGCATACGATAGAATGATAAATGACGCATTTAACCTTACCAGTAAAAACGAAGATGTGGCTACTTCTAAAAAAGATAGTCTGTTTAAAACTGCCAATAACGTATCGGGTTTATTGTTTAAACTTGGAGGTAATGCGGCAACGCAGCGCCAATTTTTTATGACCGACACTACAAAAAATTTTATACGAGGAGCGTTGTATTTTTATGCATCTCCCAATGCGGATTCTGTAAAGCCAGTGGTTGATTTTTTACAAAAAGATATTGATCATTTGATTGAGACATTTAAATGGAAATAGGCTCCTAAAATAATTATAGATTATTTTATTAAAATGCGAATAGTACTTATAATAATTGCCTCTTTTTTTGGAACAAATTCAATATGCCAGACAGCTACGGATATTGCAAAACCTAACGAATTTGTAAAAAAATATGCAGAAAAAAATCTTGATAGCTATACGATAGATACTTTTTATTTAGGTTTATTCAAACCATCAAAAGTTGTTGCTTATAACCTTTCAAAAATTACTATTTATATTGACTACGAATATTACATAAAAGAACTTCACTCTCTTTGGGGGTTTTACAAAAATGTCATTGACCGTATTAAAAACTCTGTTGAATATGTAAATCCAGAATATAAAAAAAGATGGGTAATTATTGACTCAATATACCAGATAATAAAGAAAAGTGAAAAAACTCAAGATACCTTTTATGTATCGCAAAAGTCTTTTACAAAAGTTGGGCTTCGGCCATTAATTTCTTTTGACAAACTAATTGAAAATGGCAAATGTCAAATATTTGATAGTAATAATGTTCAGCAGAAAGCAATTATTAGGTTGAAGGGTTCTTGGCAAAAGGGGCCACTTCAAGGATGGGGTGGGCGAAAATATTTTTTGTTTGGACAAAAATATTTTTTCTTTGAAGTTTCAGATTGGCACTCATAGAAAAATTAGAACGGATTTTGCTACTTAATTTCTCTCCCATATTATCGTTGCCTATATCTGAAACCTATAAAAATACTTACTGAAAAAAAATTACCGAAACGGCTTACGCTTTTACATTATTAAAATTATTCCTCTAAAAAAAAGGGATTTATTAGCCTAATCTTTTTACTCGTATTTTTGCAACAATGATAGCCATAGATAATGTATTACTGAGCGACCAAATTATAAACGACCAATTTGTGTGCGACCTTACTAGCTGCAAAGGTGCTTGCTGTGTAGATGGCGATGCTGGTGCACCATTAGACAATAAAGAATTGATGAAAGTGGATGAAGTGTTTAATGAAGTGCTACCTTACCTTCGACAAGAAGGTATTGATGAAATAAATAAGCAAGGAAGATATGTACATGATAAAGAGTTTGGTTGGGTAACTCCTACTATTAATAGCAAGATTTGTGTGTATGGTATTTTTGATGCAAATGGTATTGTAAAATGCGGCATAGAGCAGGCTTATCTTGATGGAAAAACAAGTTGGAAAAAACCAATTAGTTGTCATCTTTTTCCAATAACGATAAAGAAAAGCAACGATGGGGTTACAGAATTTGCCAACTACCAGCCAAGAGAAGACCATTGCAAAGCCGCATGCAGTCTAGGGAAAAAGCTAAAAGTGCCGGTATATAAATTTTTAAAAGAACCGCTCATTAGGAAATTTGGTGAGCCTTTTTATGAAGCATTGGAGGCTACGGCTGAACATGTAAAAAACAAAAAATAATTTCTCTCGTAGGTTTTAAATAAATAATTAAATGAAAATAGTACGTATCTCTTTGTTGGCTTCTCTTTCTACATTTCTTTTATTTTCTTGCGCTTTAAAAAAAGCAAAAATAGACAACGACCTAAAGCAATATTTTGATGCAAAAAATGTAGAGGGCTGTTTCACTATGCTAGACAACAGCAATGGCTCCATTACAGTTTATAATATGGGCATGGATACTACCCGGGTAACTCCAGCTTCTACCTTTAAAATTGTAAACTCATTAATTGGTTTAGAAACTGGTAGAATAACAGATGAAAACATGGTTATAAAATGGGATGGTGTAAAGCGCTGGAAAGAAGATTGGAACAAAGATTTAAATATGAAAGAAGCTTTCAAAGTAAGCTCGGTACCATATTATCAAGAAGTGGCAAGGCGTATTGGAATTGATACCATGAAACATTGGATAGACAGTATTTCTTATGGCAATAAAAATATAAGTGGTCGTATAGATACCTTTTGGTTAAACAATGTTTTAAAAATATCGCCTGATGAGCAATTGGGTTTGCTAAAACGCTTATATTTTGATCAATTACCTTTTAGAAAAAGTACGCAACAAATTGTAAGAGATGTAATGCTGCAAGAAGATAATACCGCATATAAATTAAGTTATAAAACTGGTTTTGGTTTCGATGAAAAGGGTAATCCGCTTGGATGGTTGGTAGGATGGATAGAAGAAAACCGTCACGTATATTTCTTTGCTACATTATTAAAGTCTAACAACAAAGATTATGATATGAAAACCGCACGTTTAGATATCACAAAAGAAATTTTAAAGAAGTATGGCTTTTTTCAAGGTAAACGATAAATAGTTTATTGCTTTTTTAACAGTGTTACAAACCATGAAAGGTTAATTTGCATCATTAAATGAATCTCCCATTTCAATATAAAGAATTATTATGGCTACTAATGCTACTACCTATTATTGTAGCAGTATATTTTTATGCCCGATATAAAAAGAAAAAAACTTTTGCAAAAATTGGTGATGCAGCTTTAGTGAAAGAATTAACGGCACATTACAATACAGCATCATTCCCTAAAAAGTTTTTACTCGTGTTTATTGCTATGGCACTTATTTTAGTAAGTGTAGCCAATCTTCGCACAAAAATTGGTGCAGAAAAAATTAGTAGAAATGGCATAGATGTAATGATAGCAATAGATGTAAGCAAGAGCATGCTTGCACAAGATATAAAACCAAACAGGCTAGATAGAGCCAAACAACTTTTAAATAAACTAATAGATAAATTAAGCAATGATAGAATTGGTATTGTAATTTTTGCAGGTAGAGCATACTTGCAAATGCCACTAACGGCCGACCATTCGGCAGCTAAAATGTATTTGGCATCTGCCACACCAGAAACCATACCTGCTCAAGGCACTGTAATTGCCGATGCTTTAAAAATGTGCAATGCCTCGTTTAACAGCAAAGAAAAAAAATACAAAGCTGTTATTTTAATTAGTGATGGAGAAGACCATGATGAAACTGCTATAAAAACAGCAGAGCAAATGGTGCAAGAAGGGATTGTGATAAATACGATTGGTATTGGCTCGCCACAAGGCGCAACCATTATAGATGAAACCACCAAAGAAGAAAAGAAAGACAAGGATGGCAATACTGTTATTACAAAATTAAATGAGGTTGCACTGAGTGAAATAGCAGCAAAAGGAAATGGCAATTATATTTTGTATGGAAATACAGAGGCAACTGTTTCTGCTTTGTACAACCAGCTTGCTACACTAGATAAACGTGAGGTTACTGACGACTCACTTGCTAATTATAAAAGTTGGTTTCAATATTTATTGGCTGCTGCTATGTTGTTACTAATTATAGAATTATTTATAAGCGAAATAAAAAGAATAAAAAAATTAAAGCCAGTATTAGGAATATTATTTTCATTCGTTGGCTTTTCATCATTTGCCCAAAACGCCAACGAAACCATAAAAAAAGGCAACGATGCATATAAAAAAAATGAGTATGAAACGGCAACAAAAAAATATAGTGAAGTAGTTCAAAAAAATGAAAACAATGCAACTGCACAATTTAATTTAGGCAATGCTTTGTACAAAACAGAAAAAAAAGATGACGCTGTAAATGCTTTTGAAAAAGCGAATGCCACACTTGTAAAACCTGCTGAAAAAAGCAATGCTTTATATAACAAGGGAGTAGTATTGCAAGGCAATAAAAAATTAGAAGAATGTATTGTTAGTTACAAAAATGCATTAAAATTAAATCCTAATAATGAAGATGCAAGGCACAATTTGCAATTGGCTTTAAAAAAACAACAGCAAGAAAAACAAAAACAGGATAAAGACAAAAAAGATAAGGATAAGGACAAAGAAAAAAACAAAGACGACAAACCCAAACCACAACCTAGTAACCTATCTCAAAAACAGGCTGAGCAAAAATTGCAAGCCCTATTACAAAAAGAAAAAGCATTGCAAGATAAATTACATAAAGTAAATGCAAATGCTCCAAATAAGCAGGAGAAAGATTGGTAAAGCTGTCTGCTTTCATTTCCAACTTTCAAGAAAAAAGCAGCAAAAAAAAGGAAACCCCTCTTAAGCCTATCATATCTTTGCATAATAATACTCTACTCACATGAATTCTTATTGCGAATCTCTTTCAACGTACAAACGCTTAAAAACAAGAGAAGTAAAAGTAGGCAACCTAACCATTGGTGGCGACAACCCAGTACGCATACAAACCATGACCACCACCGATACCATGGATACAAAAGCCACGGTAGAGCAAACCATTCGTTGCATACAAGCGGGCGCAGAGCTAGTGCGCATAACGGCTCCATCTAAAAACGAGGCTGAAAATTTACAAAACATAAAAGATGAATTGCACAAGCTTGGATATTTTACACCACTTGTAGCAGATATACATTTTACCCCAAATGCTGCAGAAATAGCGGCAAAAATTGTAGAAAAAGTAAGGGTAAACCCAGGCAATTATGTGGACAAGAAAAAGTTTGAACAAATAGAATATACCGATGCAGAATATGCAGAAGAGATAGATAGAATAAAAGAACGCTTTACGCCATTGGTTTTAATTTGTAAAGAACATGGTACCGCTATGCGTATTGGTACAAATCATGGTAGCTTGAGCGACCGTATTATGAGCCGCTATGGAGATACTGCCATTGGTATGGTAGAAAGTGCTATGGAATTTCTTCGTATTGCAAGAGGAGAAGATTATCACAATATTATTCTCAGTATGAAGAGTAGTAACCCGCTTGTAATGGTGCAGGCATATAGGCTGCTCATTACACATATGCAAGAAGAGTTCGGTGAATGCTATCCATTGCACTTGGGTGTTACCGAAGCTGGAGATGGTGAAGACGGAAGAATAAAATCAGCCATTGGTATTGGCAGTTTGATGGAAGATGGTATAGGGGATACGATACGAGTGAGTCTTACTGAAGATCCTGAATTTGAGATACCGGTTTGTAAGGATTTGGTGGAGAGGTATCAGATATTAGATGTTAGACATGAGACACAAGAGAACTTGATGCAAGCTCCCTCCTCTTCTTTGGAAGATGGATTCTCAAAAGAAAGCATGTTTAAAACGAACTTTGAATCTTCAACCTTGAACCTTCAACCCTTAGCCTACTCCCCTTTTGAATATAAAAGAAGAACTACAACCGCAGTAAATAATATTGGCGGTAAAAATGTACCCATCGTAATGGCAGATTTCATGCTAGCTAAAACCATTGCTGCTGCTGACTTAGATGTAATTGGTTATAGATATGATGCGGTAACGGATAAATGGAATATTGGTGATGCAGCGGCTGATTATATTTATGCCGCAGATAAAATTATTGATTTTGCATTGCCAGGTACATTGAGTTTTATTTGCAATTTTAAAACATGGGATGCGTCTGTTACGGACGAAAAAAAGTGTTTCCCATTATTTACGGCTTATGAATTTTTAGCCGCTTCAAAAAAACATGCTGTTTTAAATTTTATTTCTGTTTGTGTTGATGATGATAATGGAGCATTGATAAAAATATTGAAAGAAGAAAAAACAGTGGTGCTTTGTATTTATTCTAGTAGCAAAAATGCCATGCAGCAAATGCGGATGTTTATAAATGCATTGATGCAACAAAATATTACTTGCCCTATTGTGATAGCTGTGGAAAGTATGCAAACCAATATTGATGCACAGCTCATAGAGTTTAGCGCAACAGCAGGTGGCTTATTATTGGATGGCATGGGCGATGGCATTTGGCTGATGAACGACCCAACCAATATGGTAAATGATAAAGTAAGTGGTAGAACATATTTGGCTGCTACTAACAATCATCAGTTTTTAAACAACACATCGTTTTCTATTTTGCAAGCAGTGCGTACCCGTATTTCTAAAACAGAATATATCAGTTGTCCAAGTTGTGGCCGTACATTGTTTGATTTGCAAGAAACGACTTCTAAAATACGCAATGTAACCAACCATTTAAAAGGATTGAAAATAGCTGTAATGGGTTGTATTGTAAATGGCCCAGGCGAAATGGCCGATGCGGATTTTGGATATGTAGGTAGTGGTGTAGGAAAAATAACATTATATAGAGGCAAGGAAGTGGTAAAGAAAAATATTAACAGCGAAATAGCGGTGGATGAGTTGATAAATTTATTAAAGGAAAGTGGAGTATGGATTGAGCAGGAGAAGAGTATTTAGTATAGAGTACTTAGTATTTAGTATTGAGATTGCTTCTTTTGAGTTAATAGGTTCTAACATCGTCTGTGGTCTGTCGTCATCTAGCCCTATCCTTTCTCCTTCTCTTCTCCCAAAAAATAATTTCTAAATAAATGCTCAAAGAATTTTTTATTAATAAAGAAACATTGAAATTTGCGACGAATTCTTTTTCCTTCCTTGAAAAATTACCTTTTATACCATTCTCAATTTTAAAATAAAATGTCTGTCTTTAATCAGAGTAGAAAAAATGTGGTGATGCTGGTTTTTATTGCCATGTTCATTATCATCATTGCACAATTAGCCAATTTGCAACTTTTTACTTCTGGTTTAAGCGAGGCTGCTTTATCGCAAGGCACTTTTAGAAAAGTAATTTACCCCGAAAGAGGCATTGTATTTGATAGACACAGAAAAGCCATATTACAAAACATTACTTCCTACGATTTAATGCTTACACCCAATAAACTAAAAGGTGTTGACACTTTTGGCATTTGCAAAATATTAGGAATAGATACAGCGCAGTTTAATAAAAAAGTAGTAGAAGTTATTATTAAAAATGGCAGAACAAGAACATCTGTTTTTGAATCTTTATTGAGTGAAGATAAAATGGCCATGCTTAATGAAAGTATGTATTTGTTTGCACCAGCATTTTTTTTACAAGAGCGTAGTATGCGCACATACCCTTACGATGCCGCTGCAAATGTACTTGGCTACACTGCCGAGGTAGATACAAATTATTTAAAAAGACACAAAGATGAAGGTTACTCTCCGGGAGATTACGCCGGTTATACAGGCATAGAACGTAGCTACGAAAAAGTATTGATGGGGCAGCGTGGCATTGAATATTGGAAAAGAGATAATAAAAACAGGCCGACGGAAAAGTTAGATAAAGGAAAGTATGATACCGTACCAGTAGCCGGACAAAACTTGCACACCTCTTTAGATATTGAGTTGCAAGAGCTAGGTGAAAAATTAATGCAAAATAAATTAGGTTCAATAGTAGCAATAAACCCAAAAACAGGTGGCATATTGGCTATGGTAAGTGCTCCAACTTATAAACCAAAATATTTAACAGGGCCTGAAAGAAGAAAACATTTTTCAGAATTGTTTTTAAATCCTGCATTACCATTACTTAATAGAACAGTAAGTGCGACGTACTCACCAGGCTCAACTTTTAAAACTCTACAAGCATTAGTGGGTTTACAAGAGGGTGTTATCGATCAAAATTTTTCTGTTAGCTGTGGTGGAGCCTTTTATGGCTGTGGCAGTGGTAAGCCAATGAAGTGTTTGGATTATGGAACATATAATTTAAGAAGTGCTATCACTTTTTCAGATAACACTTATTTTGCTACAGTAATGCAGCGGGTCATTAATAACCCAAAGTACCCAAATATAGATAGCAGCCTTTCTGCATGGAACAACTATATGTATGCTTTTGGGCTTGGTAAAAAACTCGGCGTAGATGTTCCATCGGAAGTAAGGGGTTTTATACCTAACCCTGCATATTTTAATAATCCAAAAATATTTGGACCAGGTAAATGGAATTATTGCAGTTTTAGATCGGTAAGTATTGGGCAAGGAGAAGTAGTAACAACACCGCTACAAGTAGCCAATGAAATGGCGTATATAGCTAACAAAGGTTGGTTTTACACTCCCCATGTGGTAGATTCTATTGATGGAGGAGATAAATATGGTGTCCTTGATAAATATAAAGAAAAACACAGATCAATAAGTATACCTGATAGTGTTTTTGAGATTGTACACGATGGTATGCAAGGGGTATTGGAAAGGGGTACGGGTGGAAATGCTAGGGTAAAAGGAATAAATATTTGCGGAAAAACGGGAACGGTAGAAAATTATTTTAGAGGAAAAAAACAAGAAAACCACTCTTTCTTTTGTGCGTTTGCTCCAAGAGAAAATCCAACCATTGCAATAATGTGTGTGGTAGAAAATAGCGGGCGCTTTGGTGGAACCTACGCTGCGCCTATTGTAGGGCTTATGATAGAAAAATATATAAAAGATTCTATTACTGACAAAGGAAGACTTGCAAAAATTGAAAGTCTTTCCAAATTAAGTTTAATACCAAAAAAGATTTTCGCTGAAATGCGTAGGCAAGATTCTATTAGCCACTCAGGTGACTCTGCTTACTTAATAGCAAAAGGTTTTATAAAAATTATAAAAGACACTACTGGTTTAGAAGAAGGCGAAGACGAAGATTCAATAAGCAAATTGATAAAAGAAAAACAAGAAAAGGAGAAAAAAGACAAAGAAAAGGATAAAGAAAAAAAGACTGTAGAAAAGCCATCGGCTATTTTACCTGACGATAAAAAGAAAAATTCTATTACAGACACTATTAACAAAGACGAAGAGAAGATTCCATAATATGTACGAAAGAAATTCTATAGTAAAAGGAAATGATAAAATAATGATATGGTTATACGCTATTATTATTTTAATTGGTTTGGTGTGTATCTATTCAGTAGAATATAAAAGCACCGACAACTTTACACAAACGCTAATTGGTTTCAAAAAAAATTACAGCAAACAATTTTTCTTTTTTATAGCCTGTTGTATAATTGGTACATTTATTTTATTATTCGATAGTAAGTTGTTTACGGCATCTGCAAATCTATCTTACCTCATAGGCATTGTACTTATATTGGCTACTTTCGTTTTAGGTACAGAAATTAAAGGTTCTAAAAGTTGGATAAAACTACCTTTTATGAATTTGCAAGGCGTAGAAGTTTGCAAAATTTTTACAGCGCTAGCACTGGCAAAATTTTTATCGCTCCAAGAAACAGATTTTAGCAAACCAAAATCTCAACTTATTGCTGCTGGTATTGCATTTACGCCAGCGGTATTATCAATATTACAAGGCGAAACTGGTTTGGCGTTGGTTTACTTTTCTTTTTTAATACCAATGTACAGGGAAGGTTTGCCGCCAGGCTATTTGATTGCAGGTTTTACCATGGGAGCATTATTGGTTGTATCATTATTATTTGAAACACAAACATTGCTTATAAGTTTTGCCATTATAGCTGCAATCCTAATTTGGATAAATAGAAAACAATTTAGAAGAAACAGAAGCTTGCTTACCATTATTGTTGGGTCTTGGATATTTTGTTCGTTATTTGTATGGCTATTGGTACCATTGGTTTTTACCAAAGTACTAAAGGGTTATCAAGCAAATAGAATTTTTAGTATGGTTGGTAAAGAAAATCCTTTCTTATCAAAAAACAATACCGTTACCTTAACGGAGGCACAAGAAAAAGAAAAAAAGAAAAAAAGCGAGGGGCAAGATTATAATGTAAAGCAATCTAAAATAGCTATTGGCTCTGGTGGTTTTTTAGGCAAGGGGTTTTTAAAAGGCACACAAACGCAAGGAGATTTTGTACCAGAGCAACATTCTGATTTTATCTTTACATCCGTAGGAGAAAATTTTGGTTTTTGGGGTACTACCATTGTTATGCTTTTGTATTTAACATTGCTGCTGCGTATTATATTTATTGCGGAGCGACAGCGCAGTACTTTTAGTAGAGTGTATGCTTATGGCGTAGCGGGCATTATGTTTTTTCACGTAGCGATAAATATCTCTGTAACCATTGGGCTTGCACCCGTTATTGGTATTACGCTGCCGCTGATGAGCTATGGTGGTTCATCATTAATTACGTTTACTGTTTTACTTTTTATTTTAATAAAACTGGATGCAGATAGGCAGATGGTGTTGAGATAAAGGACGGACGACAGACCACGGCAGAAACTACTAACTTAAAAGAAGCAATCTCAATACTAAGTACTTAATACTATATACTCTCTTATGAAAATAATCCCACTAAGCGAAGGCGCCTTTACCATTGATAATACAAAAGTATTTGTGCCTTTTAATAAAGATAAAGACGACCTGCAAGAAAGAGCACTTGGAAGTTTATTGGTAGAGATACAACCATTCTGCATTATTACAAGGAGAGATGTTTTATTGATAGACACCGGGCTTGGTTACAGCAATAAAGACGGTGTGTTACAAATACATCAAAACCTTATTGATAATGGTATTGATCCATTAAGCATTACCAAAGTTTTATTAAGCCATTTACACAAAGATCATTCTGGTGGTGTAAGTAAAGAAGATAAAATTTTGGGTCATACATTTCTTAGTTTTCCGCAAGCCACATATTATGTAAACAAAGATGAGTTTGCTTATGCTACCGCTAAGGGTAGCCCATCATTTACACCAGCAGAATTTCAAATATTAGGGCAAGTAGATAATGTTGTATTTACAGAAGGCAATGGCAAAATAGACGATTATATTTCGTACGAAGTTACTGGTGCGCACTCACCCTATCACCAAACATTTATGATAGAAGAAGATGGAGAAAAAATATTTTTTGGAGCAGATGTAGCACCACAACTACAACAAATGAAGAGTAGGTTTATAGCCAAGTACGATTACGATGGAAAATTATGCATGGAGCTGCGCCAAAAATGGTGGGAGCAAGCTGCGCAAGAGCAT
The DNA here is from genome assembly GCA_031429575.1 of Ferruginibacter sp. GTDB lineage: Bacteria > Bacteroidota > Bacteroidia > Chitinophagales > Chitinophagaceae > Ferruginibacter. The sequence continues at coordinate 17,437 of JANOZW010000112.1, read as the reverse complement.
TGGACATTTTTGTTTTATCATGATATAAAAACGCCGATGATTACTTTATAGCTTTCAAAGTTACCGGGCTATTTTAAAATGATTTCTAAAGTAAAACAAAACAATTAAATGATGTTTCCTACAAAAGAATGCTTGCTAAAATATTTAATGTTGAGAATTCATTGTTTATTTTTTCTTTTAATGTCTGTAGAAACCCAATCTCAAAATTTAAATACAAAATTACCGCACAAGCAGCCAGCTAAAAACGAATACAGATCCAATTTTTTTTCAAGTTTACAAATAGAAATTAATAAAGCAATACCAAGTTTAGGTTCTTTTGCCGTTTGGCGGCACAATGCTTTAATATATGAACATTATTTTCATGGATGCACCGACACTACTTTATTCGATGTAAAATCAATTACTAAAAGTGTAACCTCTGCCATTGGGGGTATTGTAAAAGACAAAGGTCTATTGCCAGATTTGAATACTCCTGTTGTTAGTGTTTTAACAGAGTATGCTCCACCAGCAAGTTATCCACCAAATATTTGGTATCTCGAAGACAGGCTTTGGCAAGATTCGCTAAGAAGAATAATGTCTATAAAAGATATTTTAACCATGCAAACAGGTTTGGCTTGGGATGATTTTGGGCCAACAGTAATGGGATTTCTTTTCGCATCAGACCCTGTAAAATATACGCTTGAAGTTCCCTATGACGAAGAGCCTGGGCAAACTTTTAATTATTGTTCAGGAGCTTCAGCAGTTTTTGAGGCGGTATTGGCAAAGCTCATTAAAACAGATCTTAAGTTATTTGCAGATACAAATTTATTTTCACCAATTGGTATATCCTGTAAACGTTGGGATGTTGACCCTACGGGAAGGTACTCTGGTGCAACAGAGATGTTTTTAACCACCCAAGATATGATGAAGTTTGGTTTACTTTATCTACACAATGGTAAAGCAAATGGTAAGCAAATTATTTCTGAATCATGGATTAAAGAATCATTAGCAGCGCATGCTACATTAAATAAATGGCCAGTATTGACAACCCCGAATGGTTATGGCTATTACTGGTGGCGAAGAAAAACAAATGGAAACCAAGCATATGTTGCAAGTGGTGCAGGTGGGCAATTGATTTTTATTGTCCCAAAACTTGATATGGTAATAGTTACGTCTTGTATGATGAATGATAAAAACAGGGGTAGAACTGAGATAAAATTATTGCATTCATTTATTGATAGAATCATAAAAGAAACAAAACCTACTTATTAATCTTATCTATTCCCAAATCCTCCGCCATCACCATTCTTCTTCATCCCTCCACCATCTTGCATATTATTTTTCTTTTGCCTCATTTGCCTTAGTTTTTCCAGCATCTTTTTTCTAAACTCTGCATCTTTTTTATAGAAATCATTTGTACGATCTGCACCTAATACTTTTATAAAATTAGCTTGGTATTTTTTCTTCACATTAAGCGCCGCTTGCTGCCTATCTAATTCATTTGTCTTCTCCATATTTACAGATCTTAGTTCTGCATCATATTGCCCATGAATAGGCCAAAACTTTTGTGCCTCATCAGGTGTAAGTGAAAGTTGCTGTGTAATGTAAGCAACATACAAAGCCTTTATTTTTTCTTGTCGCTTAGGATTTTGCTGCCCCAAATCATCAGGCGCTTGCGCAATAGCACTAAGTGTGGCAATGAAAAAACCAATATATAGTAAAAACTTCTTCATTTAATTTGTTTTTAAATTATTCTCTTTTAAAAAATCATTCAACGTATTTTCATCAAGTAGGTAATCCGCTGCATCTGGCAGGCTTCCTTCTTCATTATCTACAGATGAAGCTACTAATGCTGCATTTACATCTTGCCCGTTTTGTGATAAATACTGCTCCAATTCATTATCAGAAACTGTTTCTAATTCTTTTTCGAAACTCTTTTTCTGTATAATCTCATTTGCCTTTGCCATTACAACTGTATTTACCTCTGTACCATTAACTTGAACTTCATTCTTATTTACAAATGTATAAATGCTAAACCCAAGTAAACCAGTAACAACCGCTGCAGCAGCATATTTAAAAATACTGTGACTCCCCATTTTTACAACTTTAGCAGAAGCTATACTTGGCATAGCCAGTTGTTCAAAATAATTTTGCGGCACGGTATAAACATTACTATTTCCAATATTAGCAATGGTAGGCGAAAGTGCTTCCATTTCAGCAAACACCTCATTATTTTCTTGTGCTTTTATTTTTGCTAAAATGTTGGTAGGTAAGTTTTCAAAATAACCTTGCGGCACATCAAAATTATTTTGCGGAGCTATAAAATTAGAGGCAATAATTCTTGCTTGCAACTCTGCTCTAATACCATCAAAATAATTTACATCTACTCTGTAAACATTTACACGAGGTACCGACGCCACTAACGGACTTATAGCTGTTAACTCATTCAATATGTTTTCTATCTCTAGCATGTTAGTTTGGACAGTTATTTCTCCAATTCGTTTAATTATTCAAAATATATTCTTCAATCTTTTTTACAGCATGGTGATAGCTTGCTTTCAGTGCGCCCTCACTCGTTTCCAATACGCTACTCATTTCTGCATAAGGCATTTCATCAAAGTATCTAAGGTTAAAAACCGCTTTCTGTTTCTCTGGCAGTTGTTGCACTGCCAGTTGCAATTTCCATTCTAGTTTATTGCCATCAAAATGAGTATCTGCTTTTACGCTATTGCTCAAGCCACTATCATCATCGCTCATAGAAACAGTAGTTCGTTTTTTTTGTTGCGCCAAAAAAGTCAAACTCTCGTTCGTAGCAATTCTGTACAACCAAGTATATAGCTGGCTATCTTCTCTAAAATTCTCCAAACCCTTCCAAGCTTTTACAAACATATTTTGCAATACATCATTGGCATCTTCATGCTCCACCACCATTCTACGAATATGCCAATAGAGTTTTTCCTGATACTTTTTTAAGATAGCCGTAAAAGCACGCTCCTTGGTAGCATCAATTTTAAACTGTTGTAGCAATTCTATATCACTCTGTGGTTCCGCCATATAACATTAAAAGTATTGCAATTTTTTAATTCTACCATATGACTAGGCTTTTTGTGGAAAGTTTAATCTATTTTTTATTTTTTTGAACGCAAACATCAATTATTTAATCAACTTTGGTCCCGCTATTCGCTGCAAGTCCTCTCTCGTTTCTCGTTCCTCGTCACTCGTTCCGGGCTTTCCGCTTCTATCGGGCGTAGATTTTCATCAATATCTCTTTTTTCAACATTTATCGAAATATAGATTAAGTATTATGGAAAATTCTTCGTTAAGCATCAAATTAAAAAAAAATTATGAAAAAATTATTTTTAGGGCTCATTGCCCTTGGCATGCTCAATGCTAGCTATGCTCAAAAAAAGACTAAAGCAACATTCAAAGCACCCATTATTAAGAAAGATAAAGCTAATGTGTATTATGAAAATGATACTGAATTAGCACCACCACCACCACCGCCACCTCCGCCCCCCCCTATTGTGCAATCACCTCCACCGCCACCGCCACCACCAAAAGCACCAAGACCACCCAAGCCACCTAAAAAAGAAAAAACATCGTTTATCGCACCAGTTATTGTAAAAGACGAAGTTGTAAAGTGATAGGATTATGTGTACGTCTAGCCAGATTAATTTGAATTACGTTCAAAGAGGTGACACCTCTTTGAACGTAATTTCTACCTTAAACCTAATTACGAGAGGTGTCACCTCTAATTTGAAATAGCAACGATTTTAACAGCATACACACAAACTTGCAGTTTTTTATAAGACTAAAAATTTTGTACATTTATAAAAATGTACAACCATGAATTTTATACTTCGCCCTTGGTCAATAAACGATTTAGATAATTTGATTTTGCATGCCAACAATGCTGAGATTGCCAAATATATGAATGATGGCTTTGCACACCCATATACAAAAGAAAATGGTGAAGCATTTATTGCATTTGCAAACACAGATAATCCAGTTCATATTTTTGCTATAGACCTACATGGTGAAGCCATTGGCGGTATAGGATTGCATCCAAAATTTGACGTAGATAGAAAAAATGCAGAGCTTGGTTATTGGCTTGCAGAGCCTTTTTGGGGCAAAGGAATAATTACAGCTGCTATAAAAAAAATTGTTGACTTTGGGTTTAAAACTTTTGATATTGGTAGAATTTTTGCAAGGCCATTCGGTACAAATATTGGCTCACAAAAAGTATTAGAAAAAGCTGGTTTTGTTTTAGAAGCAACGTTTAAAAAAACATTGTATAAAAATGGAGAATATTTAGATGAATTGATTTATGCAATCAGAAAATGATTTCATTGTATTTTTGTAGCCATGTTAGACAATATACAATTAGACATTGCCTCCATAAACGATATTCCATCAGTTTTACAATTACAAGACTTGTATTTGGTAGCAAACTTATCTGAAGAAGAAAAAAGGGCTGGCTTTGTAACCACACCGTTTTCGGTAGCGCAATTAACGTTTGTAATAAATAACCAAGGCTTATTTATTGCCAAAGAAAACAATAATGTAGTAGCATATATTTTTGCAGAAAGTTGGGAATTTTTTAGTCAGTACTCCATTTTCGAATACATGATTACTTTATTGCCTAGAATCCGTTTTTTAAATTATCATTTTACCACCGAAAACAGTTTTCAGTATGGCCCAATTTGTATTCACAAAAACTATAGAGGAAAAGGATTAATAAATTTGTTGTTTGAATTTATGCGCATAAATATTTCCAAAAAATATCCGCTCAGTTTAACTTTTATAAATAAAATAAATGCGCCTTCTATGATAGCGCATACCAAAAAATTAAAATGGGCTTTGGTTGGCGATTTTCAATTTAATAACAATGAGTATTTTATTTTGGCGTATGATATGAATGTAGGTGTCTAAAATTATTGGCAATGTTTTCTAACTTGCATTACGCACTACTTGCTATTAAATCTATTCCTTCGTAAATAGTAGCAATAGAAATACTAAACCCTAATCGTTCAAATTCTATTATTTCATCTAAGTTTTCAAAAGTTTGGTATTTCCAAATTTGTGAATTGTCTATTCGTGCATATACTTCTACCATTATTTCGCTTTGAGAAACGAGTACGTAATAATGTAAGCTTTCAATCTTTTTGTAGTATTTTAGTTTTACTTGTTTATCGTACAAAGCCGTGGATTCTGAAAGGACTTCAAAAATTATCGAAGGGTTTTTTACAAATAAATTATCTCCCGAAATATTATCATTGCAAGTGTAAATTAAATCGGGATAAACATAAAACTCGTCCTTTTCAATTTCCAATTTCATTCCATCAATAAAAAAATTACAACCAGGCTTTTTATTTTTTTTTAATGCAACGGCTAAATTTATAATGATACTATTATGATTTGCAGTTCCTCCTGCCATAGCATACAATTGTCCATGATAAAAATCGTGGCGCTCTTCACTCGTCTCTTCTAGCTTCATGTATTCATTAAAGCTATATTTTTTGTCGCTTTTTACCGATAAAGTATTCATGATTACAAAATTTAAAAACTAAAGTTACAATTTTATTTTTTTATGTTGGTTTTAAGGATAGGAGAAAACTTATTGTATAATCTAATGCATAATAAAGGATGAATAATGGTGTGTTGATGAAGTGACCTCACCCTTACCCTCTCCACTTCGTGTAGAGGGAGAACTAGAAGACAAAGTATTGGATAAAGCATTAGGTATTTATTCGAAAAAATTAAATTGCCAATCTAATGCATAATAAAAGACGAATAAAGAGATACTGTTGAACGGAGCGACGCCACTGAAGTTCATCATAGCTGCTTCTTTGCCCACCCAACAAAAAAGCAAGGCATCAGCCTTGCTTTTTTTAATATTTTATGGAGAACGAATTAACGAATATTGTGTATGTACTCGTTATTTAAAAATTGTTTTCTTACATCGTTTAAGTCACGCAAAATAGATGCATCTATTAATGTGCCGCCTACTTCTAATTTGAAACCGCCAATTAATTCTTCTTTTACGGAGGTTTCTATTTCTACTGCGGTACTTGTGCTGCTTCTTACTTTTGCAACAATGCTTTGCTTTAGTTCTTCGCTTATTGCAGTTGCAGTAGTTAGTTTTACGGTTTGTATATTTTTCAATTTATTGAACTGCTCTATAAAAGCGGTTACAATTTCGGGCATGTTACTTTCTCTTGTTTTTGCAGTAAGCAAGTTTGTAAAAAGCATGGTAAGTTTGCTTACTTTGCTGCCAATAATCGCATCTATTATTTTATCTTTTTTATCCGACGAAATAATTGGGCTTCGCAACAATGCCACAAAATCAGGATTTGATTTGTTTACTTGTTGCAACCATTTCATATCTGCATATACAGCATCTAATTGGTTTTGCTCTACGGCTAAATCCAATAAACTTTTTGCGTATCGTGCTGCTAAACGTGGGTTTTGCATAATGTGATAATTTGAAAATATGCAAATGTGAAAATATGCAAATGTGCAATTCTACAAGCTCTATTTTCTTTTTTCAAAATTTTGTGTCTATTGTCTCAATACTAAATACTCAATACTTCGTACTAATTCAACTTTATTTCTTGCGCCAATTGATTGATAAAAGTTTCTTGGTCTGGTTTGTTGGCAAGCTCTCTTCTCAACACTTTTTCGCTTACTTCTACTACCAATTTACCAACCTGATTTTTAATATCAATCATAGCTGCCATTTTTTGTTGTTGTATAGCCGCATGTGCATCAGTCAAAATTTTAGCTGCTTGTACTTTTGCTTCATCTTTAGCTTCGGCTATCATTTTGTCTTTTGTAAGCTTGGCTTCTTTTATCATTGTAGCTCTTTCTTCACGAGCAGATGCAAGCAAGGCTTCGTTTTCGCCTTTAAGCTGCGCCATTTCTTGCTTCACTTTTTCTGCAGATGCAATAGACTCTGCAATGTTTGTTTCTCTATCGTTCAATCCTTTTAAGATTGGACCCCATGCATATTTTTTAAGTATAAATAATACTACTAAAAACGCAAGCATTGTCCAAACGATAAGACCGAGGTGTGGGAGTAATAAATCCATATAAAAAGTATTTAGTATTGAGTATTTAGATATTAATATTTAGATATTAGATGTTAGACATTAGATAACTCACGTTAAAGTTTTTATCTAATGTCTAATGTCTAAATTTCTTGTGTCTGAAAAATACTGCATCCGCCACCCTATGCTTTGGATACAGTAATGTTTTTTGTGAAAACGTTTGGCTTACTTAAGTACAGCCAATAGACCAGCGATAACTGCAAAAAGGGCAACACCCTCTACGAAAGCAGCTGTCAAAATCATGTTTGCACGAATGTCATTAGACGCTTCCGGCTGGCGAGCAATAGCTTCTACTGCACCTCTACCAATTTGACCGATACCAATACCAGCACCAATTGCCGCAAGACCTGCACCAATAGCTCCACCCATGTGAGAGAAACCAATTTGCACTTCTAACAAAGTTGTCATTAAATTCATGATACTTGTGTTTTTATATGTGAAAAATAGATACTAGATTTTTAGACACTAGTATCAAGATAACTAAATTCAAAACTTCCCAATTATAATTGACTTTCTAAATATTAGGCACTAGTCTTGTGTCTAATATCTAACATCTCATGTCTAGATGATAACTGCATCATGATGCCCATCTACATCATCGTGCCCACCTTCAAACGCTTGGCCGATAAACACTGCTGTTAAATTTGTAAAAATAAACGCTTGTATAAATGCTACCAATATCTCAATAAAATAAATGAATACCGTAAACAAAACAGATACCGGCGAAAAACCCCAACCTGCGCCTTTATTCATAGCACCAAAAATAAATATCAACGATACAAAACTTAAAATAATAATATGCCCTGCTACCATGTTTGCAAACAAACGAATGATTAATGCTGCAGGCTTAATAATAAATACACCCGCAACTTCCACAGGTATTAAGATAACTTTTACCAGAATTGGAACACCAGGAGGCCAGAAGATATGAGCCCAAAAATGTGTGTTGGTGCTAAATAAAATTACGATCAGAGATATAATACCCAATACTGCTGTAAAGGCTGTATTACCTGTTACGTTCGCCGAGCCAGGTATTAACCCAAAAATATTGTTGATTAAAATGAAGAAGAAAACGGTTAACAAATATGGCAAGTATTTATTCCATTTTTTACCAAGGTTTGGTTTAGCCACATCATCTCTTACAAAAGTAATAACAGGCTCTATTACATTTTGCCAGCCTTTTGGTGCTGACGTTACTCCTAAACCATTCTTATATTTTTTAGCAATACTTATCATTAAAAATACCAATAAGCTTAATGCCAAAATCATTTGTACTACATTTTTTGTGAGCGAAAAATCATATACTTTAGAACCATCTTCAGCTACTATTTCTTTTGTTTCATTAAATTTATAACCATTGTAGGCTTCTTCTCCTTCGTGCCCAAAACGGCTAGATGAGAATACGGATAACCCTTTTGTAGGAGAATATAATATTACAGGCAATGGAATCGTAGCGTGAAATGAACCCGCAGTAAAGAAATGAAACTCATGGGCATCCTTAATATGGTCCATTATTATTTTGGCTGGGTCTAGCTTTTCATCTTTAGGCTCATGCCCACCTTCATGCGCAGGATCTTGCGCAAAGCTATTTGTGCTAAAAATAGTTAAAAAAAGGCTGAAAGCCAATACCAATATAGATTTGATGCTCTTTTGTACCATATACATCCTCAATTTTGCCGCAAAGATAAGGGCAGAAGAGGGAAAAGAGAAATTTGTACGAAGGAAATGTTGAATTAAAATACAAATAATAATGGCTAAAAAATAAGAGAAAGCTAAGCGTTATATATTTTCATCCTCTCTAATTTTTTTTATTTTCTCAAGTTCTATTACATCAATCTGGTCTTTAGGTCTATTTACCGCCTTTTTATTAGCAATTAAATGGTTAAGATGCAAAAATGGAATTTCTATATTCTCTATAGTGGCAATGGTAGCCATTGTAATGCATTCATCAAAACTGAAACCCTCTAAGCCTTTCATTGTTGTCATTATATCCAACCGCAATCCATTGTTTAATCTAAAATCGCTCCAGCCTGGTACAAATTGTATTCTTTCAAGCATGTCATAATCTCCCATGTTTGCATCTGAAAAAGCTTTCCGCATTTTCAATCTGTTTTCTATAGAATCTTTTATCCAAATATCCATATCCCCTGTGTAACGTTGAAACCCATGAAGATTGGTAGCATAACCGCCTACCATTATATATTCTACTTTGTGCTCAAAAAGTGCTTTCCAAAATTTTAGAATTTCTTCATCAAAAATATCCATGTATATTATTTTTTGGGATTATATGGCTTATGCTCAATCGAAAAATTTTCCATTGTTTTTTGAATCTTATATAATTTAGTAGCAAATAAAAAGCGTTCTTCATGTGTTCTAAGGAGTGCCTCTCTTAATAAATCATTTTCTGCTTTTATGAATTGTTCATTTATAGATAATGAAATGGCTCCATCTTCTGCGCTATTTAATTTTTCACTTTGCATAGTACAAATTTACTGAAATTTAGGTATTGGGAAATATAACGCAAGCAGTAAGCAAATTAGGTTTATAAAGTGATGTAAATAATGATTAATTCCATCGCTTTATAATAGTAACGAAAGCCAGTATGAAAAAATTATTCCTAGCATTCCTAATATTGAATAAGGATTTGCAAAATTAACTGTCCGCCCAAAAGCAGCAACTCTTTTTGGCGGAAAAATCCGTTTGTCGTTTTTGTTATAGTAAAATATGCCCCATTTCCAATTTGCTAGGTCTTTGTGCCATGCGTCTAAGGTTTCTTTATTGGTTAGGTTATTCTTTTCCATTGCTTAACTATTTCTTAAAAGTAAAATTAAAATTATAAATATGTAAAAAATCAATCCATTAAACTACTTTAGTTACATGAAAACAATCACCCGAACTGTTTGGATATTATCTTTCGTAAGCCTATTCACAGATATGGCAAGCGAAATGCTATATCCAATAATGCCGTTGTATCTAAAAAGTATTGGGTTTTCTATTGTTTTGATTGGCATATTAGAAGGTGTGGCAGAAGCTACTGCGGGCTTAAGTAAAGGGTATTTTGGAAAATTATCTGATAGCACAGGCAAGCGTATGCCCTTTGTGCAATGGGGTTATGCGTTAAGTGCATTATCAAAACCATTGATGGGTATTTTTATTGCTCCGCTATGGGTATTTTTTGTAAGAACGATAGATAGAATTGGAAAAGGTATTCGAACAGGAGCAAGAGATGCGGTACTTTCTGATGAAGCTACGCCAGAAACGAAAGGAAAAGTTTTTGGCTTTCATCGTTCTATGGATACGTTGGGCGCCGTACTTGGACCGCTGCTTGCTTTGCTGTATTTACAATTTTATCCAGAAGATTATAAAACACTTTTCATTATTGCTTTTGCACCTGGTATATTGGCAGTGATCTGTGCACTTTTAATGAAAGATAAAAATGTTGTTCCAAAAACATCAAATAAAAAAACATCTTTCTTTTCTTTTTTACAATATTGGAAACAAAGCCCAGCCATGTATAGAAAATTGGTATTGGGGTTATTGATTTTTGCATTATTTAATAGCTCCGATATTTTTCTTTTACTAAAAATAAAACAAACAGGTGTAACCGATACCCATGTTATTACTGTGTACATTTTTTACAATTTAATATATGCTATTGCTGCATTTCCTCTCGGAATATTGGCAGATAAAATTGGATTGAAGAAAATATTTATTTCAGGGTTATTCATTTTTGCCGTTGTATATGCAAGCATGGCGTATGCAACATTACCTTATCAATTTTATATTATTTTCTTTTTCTATGGCGTATATGCAGCCGCTACAGAAGGTATAGCTAAAGCATGGATAAGTAATATTTCTGCAAAGGGAGATACTGCAACAGCCATAGGAACATACGCTGCTTTTCAAAGTATATGCACAATGATAGCAAGTAGCTTGGCGGGGTTTATTTGGTACAAATCTGGCAGTGGTGCTACGTTTTTATTATCGGGGGTAATAGTTTTTTTGGTACTGTTGTATATTGCTTTTTTTGCTGTAGAAAAGAAAAAATAAATTTATTTATACAGCCTCTTCTTGCTTCTCAAATTGCATTTTGTGCAACTGATAATAATGCCCTTGCTTAGCCATTAATTCTGCATGCGTACCCATTTCTTTTACTTCGCCAGCATCTAACACCAATATTTTATTGGCTTTGCGAATGGTGCTCAGCCTATGTGCAATTACGATAGATGTACGCCCTGCAATTAATTTATCTATGGCATGCTGTATGAGCGCTTCGCTTTCGGAGTCCACAGAAGATGTGGCTTCGTCTAAAATAAGTATAGCTGGATTGTACAATAATGCACGCACAAAAGAAAGTAATTGCCGCTGCCCAAGCGATAGTGTAGCACCACGTTCCATCACATTATAATCATAGCCACCTGGCAGTCTTTCAATAAAATCGTGCAAGCCAATGAGTTTTGCTGCGGCTATTACTTCCTCTCTTTCTATATCGGTATTGCGTAGTGTTACATTATCCATTACGCTGCCGCTAAACAAAAATACATCTTGCAATACAATACCAATTTTGCTACGCAGAAAATCTAAATCGTAGTCCTCAATATTTTCACCATCTATTTTTATAACACCTTTATTTACATGGTACAATCTGTTTATTAAACTAATGATTGATGTTTTTCCACTACCCGTATGCCCCACAATAGCAAGGGTTTCGCCAGCTTTTATTTCAAAGTTTATATTTTTCAATACATATCTTTCTTCTATGTAAGCAAACCATACCTGCTCAAAAGATAAATGACCTTTCATATTTGTGGGCGCCAATGTTCCTGTTCTTTCTGCTACATCTACATTATCTAAAATGGTAAAAACCCTTTCGCTTGCAATAACACCCATTTGCAGCACATTAAATTTATCGGCTATTACACGTAATGGGCGAAACAATAAATTTAAACATAAAATAAAAGAAGTAATTACACCGCCTACCTCTGCTGCTTTATCAGCAGAGAATCCTGCTTGCATTCCGCCCCACCAAACCAACAAACCAATAGAAACTGCCGATACCAACTCCACCACTGGAAAGAAAACCGAGTACGCAAAAATGCTTTTAATGTTTGCATCTCTATGTTCTTTATTGATGGTTGTAAATTTTTCTTGCTCTCTTTCTTCAGCCGCAAATGCTTGCACAATACCCATGCCTGTTATATGCTCCTGCACGTATGCATTAAGCGAAGCAACTGCATTACGCACTTTTATAAATGATTTGTTTACACTTTCTTTAAAAAAATACGTAGCTACAATTAAAAATGGAAATGGCATTAAACAAACCAATGTGAGTTGCCAATTTGCCCAAAACATATAACTCAAAATAGAAATGATGGATAGCATATCTGCAATGATGGGAATGAGCCCATCACTAAAAATATCGTTTACAGATTCTATATCATTTATGGTACGTGTGGTTAATGTACCAATGGGTGTTTTATCAAACTGTGACAAATTGAGATGCACAATTTTATTATAAGTTGTAATGCGTAAATCCTTTACCACACTTTGCCCTAGCGATGCAGTGGTAAATGTAAAAAAGAAACGACAAGTAGTTTCTATGAGCAACAACGCAATTTGTATAATGGTAATTTCAATAATAAAACCACCAGGGCCGTTTATAAAACTACCAAGCCCTTTATCATTTATACCATGGTTGATGGTAAGCTGAATAAGCAATGGCCTTAATGGAGCAATAACAGCAAGAAAGATGGATAAGAAAATAGATAAATAAAATTTCTTTTTATACGGTTTTGCAAAAGCAAATACTCTTTTGAGAACAGATATATTGAGTTTCTTTTTTGGCGCTGACATGAAGGCAAAGTTACGGGTTGGAGGGTTACGAGTTGCGGGTTGGTGAGTTGCGGGTTCGTAGTTAGGGGTTTTGTCTTGTGTCTAACATCTAACAATCTAAAGTCTATTCCTAACTTTCCAATAACCCTTTTATATCTTTTACCAATTCCCTTGTGCTAAAAGGTTTTTTTACATACAAAACTGCGCCAAGCTCATAGCCTTTTTTAATATCCGAGTCTTTTGTTTTAGCACTCATAAAAATCACTTTGCTATTTTTTAGGGCTTTGGTGCTTTTTATGTGCTTGCAAATATCATAACCATTTACATCTGGCATCATAATATCTAAGAGTACAATATCGGGTATGGCTGTATTTAAAATATCAAGTGCTTCTGCTCCATTACGTGCCACCATTACTTCGTAGCCATTTTTCTTCATTAAAAACTCTAAAGACATTAATATGTACGGGTCATCATCTACCACCAAAATTTTATGCGCTATATCCATACTATCTTAATTATTTGGAAGCGTAAAGATAAACGTTGAACCATTCACACCGTTACTTTCTACCCATATTTTTCCTTGGTGCATTTGTATTATTTTTTTACTAATGGCCAAACCTAGCCCACTTCCTTCGGGTTTTTTAAGTGTTTGGTTTTTTGCTTGAAAAAATTTATCAAATATTATTTCATGCAATTCGGGTAATATACCGGGTCCATTATCCTCTATCCAAACTTGTATTTCGTCGTAATTGGTATGTACAGATATTTTTATTTTTCCTACTTTTTCATCTACAAATTTTATAGCATTAGAAATTAAGTTGTTTAACACTTGTTGTATGAGTGCAGCATCGCAGCGCATTACAAACATGGTATCAGGTATATTTTTTTGGATGCTAATATTTTTTTCATCTGCCAAAGTTTGCAAAGATGCTATGGCTTCTGTAATAAGCTCATTAAGCACTACCTCGCTAAAAGTTAATAACTGTTGGCCGCTTTCGTACCTTTCTAAATTTAATACTTGCATTATTAAGTGGCTCAATCTTTCTGTTTCTTTTATTACATTGCCTAAAAAAAGTTGTCGTTGTTCTTCGGGCATATCGGTGTTATCATGCACAATTTCTGTCATGGCACGTATAGATGTAATAGGCGTGCGTATTTCGTGGGTAACAGTATAAAGAAATTCATCTTTCATGGTATCCATTTCTTTCAACAAATCGTTTGCCAAGGTTAATTGTTGCGTAGCTTTTTGCAAATCGGCAGATTTCTTTTTTAGCTCTTTATTAAGCTCTATCATTTGCTGCGACTCACGCAAAATATTTAATACTTCATCTATCTTAAGCTCCTCTGCTTTTGTTACACTTCTTATCATTATACTTGCCGATGCGGAGCCTATGACTCCTGCTAAAATATTTTCTGCAAAAACAACCAATCGAGGATCAGCTCTTTTTGTAGTTAAAGAAATTTTGTTTCTTGTAGCATAGCTTGTAATAATATTTTGTGCTCTTTCTTCTCCAAGAAAATTTTGCAACAACGAATTAATGTCGGGTAAATATGCTGTACCTTTCCATAATACATTTTCTGTAGCGGATGTAGAATGTTTAAAAATATCTACAAAAATTTCTCCTTGGTAAATTTCCTCCGCAGTTTTTTTACTGTTTAAAGAAACAGATACAAATACGATTACATTAAAAAACATTGTCCAAAAAAAAGAATGTGTAATAGAATCCATTCCCTCCAAACCAAATAAGGAAAAGGGTTTTAACCAAGCCCAACCAAATAATCCATTTGTCATTATGCTTTCGCTAAGCATGTGTGCACCTACTAAAGAGGGCACAACAAGTGTAAAAAACCAAATTACAAAACCTGTACAAATAGATGCAATAGCCGCATTTTTAGAAGCCGATTTCCAATAAATACCACCTATGGCAGCAGGAGCAAATTGTGCTACAGCTACAAAAGAAACCAAACCCATAGAAACCAACGAAACATTTTCTGCAATTGTTTTGTCGTATATGTATGCGAGTGCAATTAATACCACTATACTTATTCGTCGCATGTTTAATATGGAGCGGCTCAATTTTCCATCAGCAGATGGTTTGAATTTTTTTGCTGATAAAAAAATGGGAGTAGCAATATTGTTGCTTATCATGGTGCTTAGTGCAATGGCTTCTACAATTATCATACTCGTAGCAGCAGAAAAGCCACCTACAAAAACAAAAAGGCTTAATCCAATTTGATTAAAATAAAGGGGCAACGCCAACACAAAAGTATCTGCATCAATATTTTTATTAGCAAAAATTATTTTACCCGCAATAGCAATGGGCAATACAAAAATATTAATAACAACAAGGTATAATGGAAAAAGCCAAGCCGCTTTTTTTAAATGTTTTTCTTGTACATTTTCTACCACACTTACTTGAAACTGACGTGGCAAAAATACCACCGCAAGCATAGAGGCCATCATTAAGCCAAGCCAAGTGGCGTAGGAGGTTTTATTGCCAAGTTGAAATAAATTTTTTAAAGAATCATTTTCAAAAGCCTTTGAAAAAATATCTCCAAAGCCATTAAAAATACCATACACAATAAAAACACCTACTGCAAAAAATGCTACTAATTTTACAATAGATTCAAATGCTACTGCTGCCACCAAACCTTCGTGTTTTTCGGATGCATCTATAGAACGAGTACCAAATAAAATAATGAAAATAGAAAGAATGAGTGCAATGTAAAAAGTATCATCCTGTAAAAAATTACTGAAAGTTGTATGCTGAATACTATTGTTTGTAAGAATATGAATACTATTGGAAATGGCTTTAAGTTGTAAAGCAATGTAAGGAATAATACCAATCACACAAAGCAATGTTACAATTATAGCAACGGTAAAATTTTTACCATATCGTGTAGAAATTAAATCTGCAATACTATTGATACGTTGTGTTTTGCAAATGCGAATTATTTTTCGCAATACTGGCCAAAATAAAACAGCGGAAATAGTAGGGCCTAAATAAAGTGCTAAAAACTCAAACCCATTTGTAGATGCACGGCCTACGCTTCCATAATATGTCCATGCAGTGCAATACACCCCAAGCGATAATGCATATACATATCCATTTTTGATGATGCTTTTGCCTTTTTTTAAACGGTACTCTGCAAAATATGCTACTGCAAATAATAAAGCCAAATAAAACAAGGCGGTAAATATGACTGCTACATTACTCATTATTTTTTGTTTGTTTTTTTTCTACAATGAGAAATAAAATAATGATGCTAATTATCCAAACAATAATAATATACAAATACAACATTGGTATTCCAAATACCAATTGTGCTTTATTGGCCACAGAAATAAATGGATACGAAAGCAATACCAATATGAGGATGCTAAGGAAAATTAATTTTTGATTGTTGGTTTTATTTTGCATTTTTTTAAATAATCTGTGATTAATTTTCAATTTGAAAGTGTGTCAGCTTGAGCTTGTCGAAACCGAGTTTATTTAAGTGCAACCGTCTTCGACAAGCTGCTAATGACACTTATTACAAATGGTTGATTTCGTATAAAATGAGAGGTCAGCCTGAGCCTGTCGAAGGCGGTGCTTACTACGATAGCACCAAGTTCGATCCCGCAATTCTGCGGGAACAGGTCTTTAATTCATTGTCATTTGCAAAGAGCTTAAAATTTATTTTATGAGAGCCTCAGCCTGACACTCCAACTATAGCGAACTTTTGTTTTTTTTAGTGCTGAAAATTTAAATTTAGAATGCTATTTATCTACCAAATCCTACAATAAAAAAAGGATAATACAATAAACATCATAAGTTAACTGTATTATCCAACACTGGGGGATATATTATTTAGTAGTGGTGGGTGGGATACCCACCACTAAAATAAATTAAGAGCCGTAGCGGGTGAGACACCCGCCACTAAATACATTATTCTTCTGTAGTATCATATTGATTTTGCAATGCGTAAATACCAAATGTAACCAAGCCGCCAACAATTATAGGCGTAAGCACAAAGGCATAAATAATGGCAGGTATTAAATCTTCGGGCTTTGGGCTGCTAAACTTTGGTATAGCCTGCGTTACAATTAGTATATACCCTGCGTACACACCAATGGCAATCCATAATATCCCTGCAAATTTTTTTATTGTATTCATAAAAATATTTTAAAATTTTAATTAATCGTTTACGTTTCTATCTTTATTATTGATGTACAAAGCACCTATTACAAAACAAACTGCTGCAATAATAATTGGGTACCACAGTCCTTCTAAATATGGCTTGTCGTAAGGCAAAGCTGTGCCTGCTTTTGTAGCTGCCTCATTTACTTGCCCTGCTTTTGTAGATAAAAACAAAGCAATCGTTGGCAATAAACCACCAAATATACCATTACCAATATGGTATGGCAAACTCATAGATGTGTATCTAATTCTTATCGGAAACATTTCTACCAAAAACGCTGCTATAGGGCCATACACCATTGTTACAAATATAACTTGTATAAAAACCAACCACAC
>JANOZW010000111.1:0-9428 GCA_031429575.1 Ferruginibacter sp. | reverse complement strand
TTTCACTCTCACCATATCCGCCACAGGAATACCTTCTGTAATGCAAACTATTAAAGCAATTCCCGCTTCCGCTGCTTCCATGATAGCATCTGCCGCAAATGCTGGGGGTACAAAAATAATACTCACATCTGCACCAGTATTTTTTACCGCATCGGCTACCGTGTTAAAAACTGGGCGCTCCAAATGTTGCGTACCGCCTTTATTTGGCGTAACTCCACCAACCACATTGGTGCCATATTCAATCATTTGTGTAGCATGAAAACTACCTTCTGTACCAGTAAAACCTTGTACAATTACTTTAGAATTTTTGTTTACTAAAACTGACATGTATTTCGTTGAGATTTATAAATAATTGCAAATATAAGGTTGAAAGTTGAAGGTTCAAGGTTTGAAAAGTTGAAGGTTCAAACTTAAAGGTTCAAAGTACTTCAAGGTTAAAGGTTGAAAATTGTTTAAAATTGTTTAAAGGGTTGTAGGGTTGTGGTCCGTAATCTGTGGTCTGTTGTCTTTTTTCTTTTGGAGCAATGGGCTGAAGTACATATTTGAACTTCGGTAGCGGCTATTCGCTATTACTCCGCCACAAACCCACGCACAAACCTTCAGCGGGGTAGCCGCTTCTATCCGCTGCCCATCAGCAGATAAACTTTTTTCAGCTTTTATTGTGCAATAGATTATGGAATAGATTATGCAATAGCTTGTGCAATGGAAATCCTATTTCTTCTTTTTACTTTTATACAAAGATTCATATTGCGCTATCCAGTCTTTTACCGTCACTTTACTTGATAGCTCTCCAATTAATTTAAATGGAATTTGCTCCATCTTTTTAAATCTTACACAACCTTTGCCCATATCTATTTTAGCAGTCACTTGTTTTGTATATTCAGCTACAAACCAATCATTCAATTTTATATTTCCATACATACCCATATGATGCATTACCACAAAGTTTTTTTGACTACCAATAGCCATAAAAGGCAATGGCAATGTAGGGTCACAATGATAACCATCCGCATAAATTTTATGTGGCACCACATATCCAATCATACCATAGCTCATACATTCTTCAAAACCCTTGGGTAAGTTTTTCTTTATTTCTTTTCTCAATTTTGTAAGGGCTTCTTTTCTATCTTCTGGTAACGAAGCTATGTATTCATCTACTGTAGCGGCTTTGCTTTGCATGCTGGTAAGTTTTGTACGGGAAAGTTAACATTTTTTATTTAATCAAGAAAATTAAGGCATTAATCTAGGTCCTAATATATACATCCATAAAATATAACCAATTATACCCCCAACAAAACCTGCTGCAATAAATATTTTCCTTTGTGCAAATGGCACAAATTTAAAAACAACAATACTGCAAATAATAAAACCAATTATAGCCGTAATAATCGGCAAGCCAAAAGGAGGAAGCGATAAATATTCAGACAAAATAAATTCATCTCCATAAAATTCTTTTTCATTTTTAAAAGTAAGGGTAGCAATTGCCATAACGGTATTAAAAACTTCTCTCAACCAAAAAAGCGAAAAAAAAATTAACAACCATTGCTGCCAATTTAAAACTATGGCTGCAAAATATTTTTTCCTAAACATTAATAGTAAAACAAAACCGATTGTACCCGTAAGCATTGTCTGTATTGGTCCTGCGGCTCTATGTATAAAATCATTATGGGTTTCTACATCCATAATCTCATCGTACCTTTTCTTTGCAGGAAAATCTTTTTTTGCTGTTATTTCTTTTCCATATAAGCCATAAATTTTATCAAGTTCAATATCATTGTTGCTCAACTCTAGTGTTACAGATTGGTAATGCAATGTAGGTGTTAAGCCTAAATACTTTGCAGCGCTATAATGCCCAAGCTCATGTGTAAGTGTGCCTATAATGGTGAATAAAATAAATGTAGCAACAAGAGAGAAGAATAATTTCATTTTTTGAAAGTACGGTATATTTTTAGAATAGTTCACAAATAACGGATACCAACTTTTTAAAAATTGGTATCCGTTATTTGTAAAATCTCTAGTCTGAAAGGGTTAAATCTTTATAACCAGGATTGCATCCGTCGTTATAAAATATTCTAAAGGGGTTAAACAACAAAAAATGCAATTGTTTATTATTGATGCGTGAATTTATTAACCCTTTCAGGGTTGGTAACCTATTTTACATCATGCCTTAGATGAAACCCATGGCTGCGTAGATTTAACCCATATTTTACAGTTAAAAACTTATTACAAACTTTAAGCTTAGAGGTGATAGCTTTTAAAAAGCTGTCACCTCTATTGATGCCTATTGCAAAATTTTGGTTTAACCACTTCGTAGTTGTTGATTTATTATTTTTCAATCACATTTTTTACTATTTGCAAATCTACTTTTCTATCCATTGCATAATAAAAGCTCTATAAAGATTTACCGATGAAAGATTGCGGGATAGAAGTGGAAATCCTTTTTTGTTCGTTCATAGGCGAACAAAAAAGATTGCAACGAATAGCCCGTTTAAATGCTAAACAAAGATTTGAAGCCCACAGCCCCCAACCGAAAATCTTACACAAAAATTACAAACCTCCCAGTCAACCTTTTGTAAAAATTTTAATAAGCATTTTTCTAGCTATAGCTGCCTATTTTTCAATTATATTGCAGCCTAAATAATACAGAAACTTATGTGTGGAATTGTAGGATATACGGGACCGAGGCAAGCTTACCCTATCATTTTAAAAGGGCTTAAAAGATTGGAATACAGAGGCTATGACAGCAGTGGTGTGGCTTTGCTACACGATGGCAAGCTTAATGTATATAAAAAGAAAGGTAAAGTGGCGGAGCTTGAAGAGAGCCTTGTGGGCGTAAATGTGAATGCACACATAGGCATAGGGCACACTCGTTGGGCTACACATGGCGAACCAAGCGATAGAAATAGCCACCCTCACACGAGCAGCACGGGCAGACTGAGCATGATACACAATGGCATTATTGAAAACTATGCGCAGCTAAAAAAAGAATTGCTTAGCAAAAATTATACGTTTACAAGCGATACCGATACCGAAGTATTGCTCAATTTTATTGAAGATATTTTACTCAACAATAATTGCACGTTGGAAGAAGCGGTGCGTATTGCACTAAAAAGAATTACGGGTGCGTATTGCATTTTATTGTTAGATGAGCAAGACCCCGAAACAATTATTGCGGCACGCAAAGGTAGCCCTCTCGTAATTGGTATTGGCAAGGGTGAGCATTTTTTAGCAAGTGATGCATCACCAATAATTGAATTCACAAAAGAAGTGGTGTATGTAAACGATTATGAATTGGCAATCGTAAGGCCCGATGAATTGATTCTTAAAAATATTGGCAACGAAAAAATAACACCGTTCATTACAAAATTGGATATGGAATTAGCGGCCATTGAAAAAGGCGGCTACGACCATTTTATGCTCAAAGAAATATATGAGCAACCAAGTACCATACAAGATTGTTTGCGTGGGCGCTTGCATGCAGAAGCCGGAACGATAACAATGGCGGGCATTGACGACAATATAAAACAAATAAAAAATGCAGACCGCATAATGATTGTGGCTTGCGGAACGAGTTGGCATGCGGGTTTGGTGGCAGAGTATATTATTGAAGAGCTGTGCCGCATACCGGTGGAAGTAGAATATGCATCGGAGTTTAGGTATCGTAATCCAATTGTAAATAAAGGCGATGTTATTATTGCTATTTCGCAAAGTGGCGAAACGGCAGACACGCTTGTGGCACTAGAAAAAGCAAAAGAAAATGGTGCATTTATTTTTGGTGTGGTGAATGCCGTGGGCTCATCTATTGCACGCATAAGCCATGCAGGTGCTTACACACATGCGGGTCACGAAATTGGCGTGGCATCTACAAAAGCATTTACGGGGCAGCTAGTGGTACTAACAATGATGGCTTTGCGCATTGCTATACAAAAAGGCACCATCACCCAAGAGCGCTACCTACACTTGCTTACAGAGCTTGCTGATGTGCCCGAAAAAGTAGAAGCTATTCTTAAAAATGCAGAAGAAATAAAGACTATTGCATTAAAATATAAAGATGCACACGACTTTTTATTTTTAGGGCGTGGATATAATTTCCCAATAGCATTGGAAGGTGCATTGAAACTAAAAGAAATTTCTTACATACATGCAGAAGGTTATCCTGCAGCAGAAATGAAGCACGGTCCTATTGCATTGGTAGATGAAAATTTGCCTGTGGTATTTATTGCTACAAAAGATTCGTACCACGCAAAAATTGTAAGCAACATGCAAGAAATAAAAGCACGCAAAGGAAAAATAATTTCAATCATTACCGAAGGCGACGACATAAGCCCAACCCTTAGCAACGATGTAATAGCGATACCAACAGCAGATGAATTGATAGCACCAATCATCAGTGTAATACCACTGCAATTGCTATCGTATTTTACTGGCATTGCAAAAGGCATAGATGTAGATAAACCGAGGAACTTGGCAAAGAGTGTGACGGTGGAATAGAAACCTTGAACAGAAAAGAAACTAAAAAACTTGAATATTGAACATTGAAAATTGTTTATTGAACATTCTTAATTCCACCTTTTAAAACGCTCAATACTCAACATACAACTTTCAATGCTCAAATAAAAGCACATTCCAAAATTTAAGCTCTTTGTTTTTAGTGATAATTTTTCGGGCAATTCCTACACTTCGTGTCGGGATTGCCCGAGCTAAAACACAGCTATGGGCAGCATCGTTGTGTCACTCACTTCATCGGCATACCTTTATTCATCTTTTATTATGGAATAGATTATGGAGTAGAAGCCCCCTAAATCCCCCGAAGGGGGACTTGGTAGTCCTTAAAGATGGAAAGAACATCATAATATCGAAGTATGACGCCTTTTTGAGAGAGATGGGGGTGAAGTTTTTTTACTAACTTTAAATTATTAAAGAATAGCTTTTTTTCTTGAGCAACCATATTTATAACAAAAAAATATAATACCATCTATTGCATAATCTTCTAGGTTTCTCTCCCCTTCGGGGAGGATAGGTGGGGCTTCTTACTATGAACATCATAAAAACACACCCCGTAGAAGAACTAGGCTATAACTTTATAGACCCAAAATATATACCCGAAGGGCAAACCGAATACCATATTAGAGATATGCAAAACGGTGGTAAAAAATACCGTGCACTTACGGCATTAGAATTAGATACACTCATACACAACAGAAACACATCAGACAATTGGAACAATGTACAGGTCTCTGAAAACTTTACCGCAGGGCTTATAAAAAATTGTAAATTTTATGGCTTGGTGCGCATAGGTGTATTACAACCATTTTACAGAGAGTTTCACAATTTTAGAATGGCGGTGGGCATTTACAACAGTACCATCATAAGCTGCGACCTTGGCGATAATATTTGCATTGACAATGTAAATTTTTTAAGCCATTACATTATTGCAAACGATGTAATGATGGCAAACGTAAATGAGTTGGCTTGTACCGACCATGCAAAATTTGGCAACGGAATTATAAAAGAAGGCGAAGTAGAAAGCATTAGAACTTGGGTGGAAGTATGTAATGAGAATGGCGGTAGAAGCATTTTACCTTTTAACGGCATGCTACCCGGAGATGCTTATTTGTGGAGTAAGTATAGAGATGATGATGCATTACTAGAGCAGTTTAAAAAATTTACACAAAAAGAATTAGACGAAAAGCGAGGCTACTACGGCAAAGTAGGCGAACGTACAGTAATAAAAAATTGTGGCATTATAAAAGACAGTTGGATAGGTGCAGATGCTTATTTAAAAGGCGCTAACAAAATTAAGAATGTAACCGTAAATAGTGATGCAGCACGTAAAACACAAATAGGCGAAGGCTGCGAATTGGTAAACGGAATTGTGGGTTATGGTTGCAGGGCTTTCTATGGTGTAAAAGCAGTACGTTTTATTATGGCATCGCACTCGCAATTAAAATATGGCGCAAGACTTATCAATTCTTACTTAGGTAATAACTCTACCATTTCTTGTTGCGAAGTATTGAACTCATTAATATTTCCTAACCATGAGCAGCATCATAACAATTCATTTTTGTGTGCATCGCTGTTAATGGGGCAAAGTAATATGGCAGCGGGCGCTACTATAGGCAGCAACCACAATAGCCGTGGTGCAGATGGCGAAATACAAGCAGGTCGTGGCTTTTGGCCAGGGCTTTGTGTGAGCCTAAAACACAATAGCAAGTTTGCATCGTTTACCATTATTGCCAAAGGCGATTTTCCTGCGGAGATCAATATTATGATTCCATTTAGTTTGGTGAGCAACGATGTAGCAAACAATGAGTTGGTAATTATGCCTGCCTATTGGTTTATGTACAATATGTATGCACTAGAGCGCAATGCTTGGAAGTACAAAGACAGAGATAAACGTATAGAGAAAAAACAATTGATAGAATACGATTACTTAGCTCCCGATACCATTAACGAAATATTTGATGCCATTAAATTATTAGAAAAACTAACGGTAAATAAAAATGGCGAAGCCATAACAAACGGTATAGAAAATACCAACAGAAAAACCAACATTATAAAAGTACCACAAGCCATAAAAGTTTATAAAGAACTTGCTCAATATTATGGTATGATAAATTTGATTGAACATTATCAACAAAATAGTTTTACCAATTTTGAAGACTTTAAAAAATCATTACCATCAAGCATTACACGTGCAAGCTTTATGAATATCGGTGGGCAGCTTATGAAAACAACTGCTGTAAATAAAATTAAAGCAGATGTTGTTGAAAATAATATTAGCAGTTGGACAGATATGCACAATCGCTACAAAATTGAAGGCAATGATTATGCAAATGATTTATTGGAACATGCTTACTGTTCGTTGTTAGAAAAATTAAACATCACAACCAAACAATTTACTTCAGAATTGTTCAAAAATTTGTTGCATGAGACCATTGTTGCCAAACAATGGATGACAGAAGGCATTCTCAAATCACGTGAAAAAGATTATACCAACCCTTACCGAAAAATGGTATATGAAAATAACAATGAAATGAATAAAGTTATTGGCAAGTTGGAAGACAATAGTTTTATACAAGGGCAGTTTGAGGGGTTGGAGGAGTTTAAGGAATTGATAAAAAGCATAAAACTTTAATCATGCATCTATCTTTTTAGATAGAGATAAATTATTATCTCTATTTAAAAAGACTTCCGTGTAAATTTTACATATGTATTGAATATGCAAAACAATTATAGATTACCAACCATTGAATCTTGCAAGTAAAAAGCCCCTAAAGCCAATGCTAAATATGCTAGTATTCCAATGATACAAACAGCCACAGCTTTTCCTGTTTCAAATATTTTTCCTTGTGTTGCTATATGATTACTAATTAAACGCAACTGAAATTTATTGGTTATAAAAGAAGTAAGCACGGTTATAAAAATAGAAAATAAAAAACCTGGTATTTTACTTAGTGCTGGTGAAAATGCAGTAGCAATTACTGCTACGATTAAACAAATACTTAGTAGAATTGTTAATGATGCTTTTTTATGCTCTCCAAATATTTTAAAGTTATGGTATAACATATAACTGCTTGCAAGTATTCCTCCAAAAAAAGAACTCACAACAATTGTTTTTGAAGTATAAACAGTCCCTTCCGAAACTTTTTCTAAAAGATCATTTTCCATCTGTCAATCATTTAAAATAAAGAGGCAACAAATAGTGTTGCCTCTTTATTAATTATAAAATTATTCATTAAATCTTACGCCATCTTCTTTTTCAAATTTTCATCTATAGCATCTAAAAATTCTTCGGTATATAGATAATGGGCACCATGTTCTACTTTATTACCATGAATACAAACCGCTAAATCTTTTGTCATTTTTCCACTCTCCACTGTTTCTATACAAACCTGTTCTAGGTTATTACAAAAATCTATTAATGGTTGGTTACTGTCTAACTTACCTCTAAATGCAAGTCCTCTTGTCCATGCAAAAATAGATGCGATTGGATTTGTAGAGGTTGGCTTACCTTTTTGATGATCTCTGTAATGGCGAGTAACGGTGCCGTGTGCAGCTTCTGCTTCCATTGTTTTTCCATCGGGCGTAATCAATACAGATGTCATTAAACCCAAGCTACCAAAGCCTTGCGCTACGGTATCGCTTTGTACATCTCCATCATAATTTTTACAAGCCCATACAAAATTACCATTCCATTTCAAGGCACTTGCAACCATATCATCTATTAAGCGATGCTCATAAGTAATACCAGCTGCTGTATATTTTTCTTTAAATTCGTTTTGATAAACTTCTTCAAAAATATCTTTGAAACGGCCATCGTATTTTTTAAGTATCGTATTTTTTGTAGATAAATACAAAGGCCATTTTTTTGAAAGAGCCATATTAAAACAACTTCTTGCAAAACCATAAATACTTTCATCGGTGTTGTACATACTCATGGCTACACCATCACCTTTAAAGTTAAACACTTCAAAAACTTGCGCTTCGCCCCCACCCTCGGGTGTAAAAGTCATGGTCAATTTTCCTTTCCCTTTTATTACGGTATCTGTAGCACGATACTGATCTCCAAATGCATGGCGACCAACAATGATTGGTGCTGTCCAATTGGTAACCAAGCGTGGTACATTTTGCATTACAATTGGCTCACGAAAAACAGTACCATCCAAAATATTTCTAATGGTTCCGTTTGGCGATTTCCACATTTGTTTCAACTTAAACTCCTCTACCCTTTGCTCATCAGGCGTTATGGTTGCACATTTAATGCCCACACCACAAGCCTTTATGGCATTGGCTGCATCAATGGTAACTTGGTCGTTTGTTTCATCTCTGTACTCCATGCCCAAATCAAAATATTGAATAGGCACTTCCACATAAGGAAGTATTAATTTGTCTTTAATAAATTTCCAAATGATTCTTGTCATTTCATCGCCGTCTAATTCTACCACGGGGTTTGCTACTTGTATTTTGCTCATGTTTATTATTTATAAATTTTAAGTGATGTATATTTTGCTATATTATCAAAATCCTTATCATTGTGTATAATTGGATATTTAAAATCTATACAAACAGCCGCAATTAAGCAATCATTTGCTTTTCGTATCGTTACTCCTTTTCTCCTTAAACACCTATATAAATCAGCAGCTTTTTCTGCATAAAGAAATTGATCTATATCAATCATTTCTAATCCAAACAACACCTCTTTTACCAATGAATATTGCTTATCATTATCTATTCCCTGCAAAATTTCTTGATAGATAATAGGCATAATACCAAAAGGACTCTTTTTGGTAGAAGTGTATAAGCTAGATTTTACGATTTCAATTTGTGGAGTAGTTTTTTTATTAAAAAAATCAATCCATACGGAAGAATCAACTACACTAATTTCCATTTTTCCTCATTTTATTTAAGTTCCCTATCCACTTTAC
>JANOZW010000110.1:0-7355 GCA_031429575.1 Ferruginibacter sp. | reverse complement strand
ATCGCAAAACAATAAATGATAAGGCGTGGACGAGCAAGTTATTTGTAAACCATTTTTTTTTGCGGCAGTAATTAATTCAATTCCTTTTTTTGTAGATACTCCAGTTATATGCAGTTTAGAATTTGTATAACCTAGCAACTCAATATCTCTAGCAATCATCAATTCCTCTGCTATGGCAGGTTTGCCAGGTAAACCAAGTTTCGTGCTTTCAATTCCTTCATTCATCAAGCCAGCATCGCTTATGCTTTTATCATCTGCCACTTGTATTATGGCAGCATTTTTAGCAGCTACATATTGCAGGGCTTTTAGTAAAATACCACTTTGTTGTATCGATTTTGTACCATCGCCAAAAGCAACCGCACCACTTGCATGCATGTCGTACATTTCAGCAAGCGTATTGCCATCGGCATTTTTTGTAACAGCAGCAATGGGGTAAATATTTATAGGAAGTTGTTTGGCACGTTCAATCAAAAATTCTACTTGTGCTTTGCTATCTACCACTGGGTTTGTGTTTGGTATAAGCATTATATCTGTAAAACCGCCAGCTGTTGCGGCATTTGCACCACTTTCTAAGGTTTCTCTATGTTCATTGCCAGGTTCTGCAAAATCTGCAAAAATATCCATCCAGCCAATGCTTACATGTAAGTCATGGCCTTTTATTATATCATAATTGTCTGGAGAAATGTTATTGGCTATTTGTTTAATAACACCATCTACAATAAGAATATCTTTTACTTGCTTATGATAAGCTGATGATGCCGCAATGATGGTTACCTGCTGTAGTAGTACATTCATTTTTTAGAGATTGAGCAAATATCTGAAAAAAATGGGAGAGTAGGAAGGGAATATGAATACAAATTAAAAGGTTTTGAAGTATTACTCCAAAACCCTTTAGTTATAAATCCCCCTATAATTTTATTTTATGCTTAATTTTATTGAATATAATAGTGTTATTTTATTGTTTATCCGCTGTAAAAGTACCTGCCAAAGGGGTAGGTGCAGTTCTTGTAAATGTGCCACCCTCTAGTTTATTATTTATAGTATTTAATGTGCCTTGTCCTTTCCATTTAGTAGTAGGGCTTTCATCAAAAAAGAAATATACTATACTTGAATTTGGTGTTTTGCTCCAACTGCCATTGAGTGTTGAAACTGCTCCTAATTTTATTGTAAATGACCCATCACCGTTAAAAGTAAATACACTTGGATTATAAGGGACATTGTTTATTATCGCAGGCCCACTAAAAGTTGTACCTGCAAGATTTACGGGTTCTACAGGTACTGGGCATTCGGTTTTTTTGCAAGCACTTGCAAATAGTACAATAGCAATGGCAAATAGCATTAATTTTTTCATGTCTTTTTATGTTTTGTTTTTTTAAAACATAAAACTCCATTATTTTTTTAAAAAATTAAATGCTTTTAAGTGAACGGCTTATTTGAGTATGTGAATGGTTGTTTATTGAAAGAAGTTGGAAAATAATATTATAGTAAAATCAATTATTTTTTCTTGTGCTATCTTTTCTCGGCATGGCAATCTTTCCCATAACAAAACGTTCAGCTTCCTTTTTTATTGGTTTGCAAACGGGTAATTTTCCTATCGTATTTTTTTTAATACTATCACCAACTACAATTGGTTGCTCAACTATTGCTAGCTCTCCCATTAGCATAGGTTGTTCTACAATTTGTACATCGCCTTTTAATGTTGGCTTTTCCACAATAATAGGTTTGTGTATGATGACAGGCGCACCCATTAATTTAGGTGGCATATCTATTATTGGGGAAGGTTTTACTAAGCCTACAGTAGCTTCAATTGGTTGTATGTAAGTTGTATCGCCTAACATTGTTTTGGAAGGAATTGTATCAATAGTATTGGTAGTAACTGTTACCAATGACTTACCCATATTATTTACATCATTACAACTACTAGCTCCAATCATAAACGCAAACAAAAATATAGCTGCCATTTTTTTTACCATAGATATATTGAAATAAGATATTTGTTTTACAAAATCTTCTTGTGTTGGTATAGGTTCATTTAATTGGTCAGCGGTAAAACGACCACATACATTTTTGTTACTTTTAAAATGCAGTAATATTTCTTGTGGCTGCCAAGAGGTAAAGTCCACCACGGTTTTTGCGCAAGAGC
Source organism: Ferruginibacter sp. (assembly GCA_031429575.1). Taxonomy (GTDB): domain Bacteria; phylum Bacteroidota; class Bacteroidia; order Chitinophagales; family Chitinophagaceae; genus Ferruginibacter. Next base: position 5,212 of record JANOZW010000110.1, on the reverse strand, counting down.
TACAATGGCGACCTTGGTCTTTGGGCGTCATGCTATTCCAATCTTCGTTGCAGGGTGTAGGGATAGTGATAATGTTTGGCATAAAGTTGTTTTTCTTTAAAGATGCAAGGGGTTGCATTTTTGCATAAATAGATTCTTTGCATTTTTGTTTTTGCAAATATTTTAAATATTTACATATTGCATTTTTTCATAATTGTTCATTTTGTGTTCACAAAATGAACGGATTATAGCACTTGGTTTTAAAAAAATATTTTATATTTATCCTGACATTTTTTAATCCCCTATTTCTTCACCTCAAAAAACTCCTTTTATGCGATTAACAAAACCACTCTTATGGTTGATAACGCTAATTTGGTTTGCATTGGGTATTTGGTGGTACAGTTCTAGCAATTGTACAAACTGTGCTACAGAAGAAATTCCCAATATTGAAACGCCTATTGCCCAAAACCTGCCGAGCTTTTCTGTAAACGATGGTAATTGGAAAGTACAATCAGCAAACAATTTGCGCTTTGGAAAATCTGGCAATACGCCTGTGCTTGGCGCAGATATTATCTCTCTTATGGATAGCTTAGTATTATACGCAAAAGCAAATTCAACAAAAAGAATTACCATAACAGGGCATTACGATCCTGATGAAAAAAATGGAACTTCATTTAACAACCTTGGTCTAGCTAGGGCAGATGAACTTAAAAAAATATTGATAAGTAAAGGCATAAATGCTTCCAATATTCTTACCAATAGTAGGCTAGATGCTGTACTTAGTTTTTCGCCAGCAGATACATTGGTTGGGGGTATTACCATGGCTATTTCTACAAAACCCATGGGATTATTTGACCCAAGAACGGTTTACTTTAATACAGGAAAAAATACATTGAATGTGGACGCTGAATTGAAAGATTATTTAGCAAAAGCTACGACCTACCTAAAAGAACATGCCGACAAAAAGCTAATGGTAACAGGGTATACAGACAATGTGGGCGACCCTACGAGGAACGTAACCTTAAGTGCCAATAGAGCTGCATTTGTGAAAGCTGAATTGGTAAAACAAGGTATGGTGGATGCAAGTATTGAAACAGAAGGGAAAGGTATGGCAGACCCTGTTGCAGATAATAACACGGCAGATGGAAAAGCAAAAAATAGAAGGGTTACAATTCAACTAAAATAATTTTAAAACATACAAAATTTTTAATAAAATGAAATTACTATTTATATTACTAGACATAAATTGGATGTGTTGGTTACCAATATTGGGTTGGATGTTAGGAGCATTTATATTAGGCTGGTTACTTAAACATTTTTTTGGTGGCAACAATAATAAAGTAAACGAATTGTTGGGCGATATTAGTCAGCTGAAAGTGCAACATCAAACTAAAATAGGGGAGTACAATAATAAATTTAGTACATTAGAAAAAAAACATGATGAATTAAATGCTAGTTATGCAAGCGCAAGTGCTGCTAATGGAAAACTCAATGGTTTAGAAAACGAAATAACTAATTTGAAGAAAATGTTGGAAACTTCTAAGGCAGAACATTCTGCTAAATATCTTGCATTAGAACAAAAATACAACGAAGTAAATGTAAGTTATGCAACGGCTAATGTAGCTTCTAGTAAAGTAGGCGCTTTAGAAAATGAAATTGCAGATTTGAAAAAAGCGTTGGAAACATCAAAAGCAGAACATTCTACTAATTATGGATTATTGGAGAAAAAGTACAATCAACTTAATGTAAGTTATGAAACAGCCAATGTAGCTTTCGGTAAAGTGGGTGCTTTTGAAAATGAAATAGCAGATTTGAAAAAAGCATTGGAAACAACAAAAGCTGAACATACAAATAAATATGTTGCATTAGAGCAAAAACACCATGAGCTTAATGCAAGTTATGAAACAGCCAATGCCGCCGCTGGTAAAGTAGGTGCTTTAGAAAACGAAATAATCGATCTTAAAAAAGCATTGGAAACAGCAAAGACGGAGCACTATAATAAATACAGTTCATTAGAGCAAAAACACAATAATCTTAATGCAAATTATGAAACAGCCAATGCCGCCGCTGGTAAAGTAGGTGCTTTAGAAAATGAAATAGTTGATTTAAAAAAACTACTAGAAAAAAAAAAGACGGAGCATTATAACAAATACAGTTCTTTAGAGCAAAAACATTATGAACTAAACGAAAGTTATAATACTGCAAATGCTGCTTCAAGTAAAGTAGCTGTATTAGAAAATGAAATAATAGAATTAAAAAAATTACTAGAAAATACCAAAACCAACCATTTTAATCAGTATAGTTCATTAGAGCAAAAATACCATGCGCTTAATGCAAATTATGCCGCAGTATCTCCTAAAGATTATAAAGCCATGTCCAGCGAATATGGTAAAAAAAATGTGCAAGACGATTTAAAATTGGTAGAAGGCGTAGGCCCAAAAATTGAAGCGTTGCTTCATGCAGCAGGGTTACAAACATGGGAGTCTGTTTCTAAAACATCTGCCGCAAGATTAAAAGAAATTTTAGAAGCAGCAGGTGAACGATTTCAAATGCATGATCCTACTACTTGGCCAAAACAATGTGCAATGATGGTAGAAGATAAATGGGCAGATTTAAAATTGTATCAAGATAAATTAGATGGAGGGAAAGAACCTGTATAGTTGACTAGTTGATAGTTGATTTTGAACTTAAAAAAGATGCCAGTTTTTTACAACTGGCATCTTTTTTTATTAGGCTTCCTTTGGAAAATCAGCACCAATGCTAGTATCCTTCCAAGTTTCAAAATCATTTTTCAATTCTTCTAATTTCATATTGGCACCTTTGTATGCAGCTTCGCCAAGCAACAAGCGTAGGGGAGGGTTTTCCGTTTCTACTACTTTTATAATGGCCAATGCAGCTCTTACTGGGTCGCCTGGTTGATTACCACTAATACCTCTAATATTATTTTTATTCTGCTCTGCTGTAGTTGCATAATCATCTATTACAATGCTGCTATTATCTGCCGAGCGTCCAGCCCAATCAGTTCTAAAACCACTAGGGCAAATGATGGTAACTTTTATACCAAGTGGTGCTACTTCTTTTGCCAATGCTTCCGAAAGCCCATCTACAGCGTATTTGGTGGCATTGTAATATCCCACAGCAGGGAAGGAGCGTAGCCCGCCAATAGAAGAAATATTTACCACATGCCCACTTTTTTGCGCACGCATGGTAGGCAAAACAGCTTTGGTCATATTACCCAAACCAAATACATTTATATCAAACATGCGGCGTACTTGCTCGTCTTCACTTTCTTCAACAGCGCCAAAATATCCAATACCCGCATTGTTTACCAGCACATCTATTCTGCCAAATTTGTCAATCGTTGCTTTTAAAGCAGCATCAATATCTGCTTGTTTTGTTACATCTAGTGTAAGTGAAATAGCGTTGGTATCATTGCCTTCTACAATATCTCTTACATCATCTATTTTTCTTGCTGTTACGGCTACTTTATCGCCATTAGCTATTACGGCTTTGCTAAGCTCTCTACCAAAACCAGTAGAACATCCTGTTATTAACCAAACTTTACTCATGAGTTATTTTTTTGCGAAGGTACATCTTCAATATCTTTTTTTGAATCTTGTTTTTTGTTGTCCAAGCAAAGAAGCAGCTATGGTCATCAGCGTTGTGTCACTCACTTCATAGACATACCTTTAATCATCTTTTATTATGCAACAGATTGTGCAATAGATTATGGACAAAGATTGCCATTGATCCATAATTTTATATAGAATGTTTGCTCAATTATATTTTTGTAGTAAGTTTAAAAAATAATTATGATTATGAAAAAGCTATGGATATTTATTTTGTGTATTACTAGTATTTTATTAGCCTTAACTTCCTTTAAAACAACAGATAAAATAACAGCTGAAAAAGTATTGGCTAAAATGTATAAACGCTACACAGGTAAATGGTACAAGAATTTTACGTTTACACAAACTACCGAAATCTTTAAAAATGATAGTCTCACTAAAACGACTACATGGTACGAAACCATTGTATTTCCCGATTATTTTAGAATTAGCTTTGGTGAGCCTAGCGAAGGCAATGCAGTAATTTACAAAAAAGATTCAACGTTTAATTTTAGAAAAGGAAAACTGGTACAAAAAAGTTTGCGGACAGATGATGTTACTTTCTTACTAGGAGGCATGTATTTTATGCCATTTGACAGTGTAAAATCAAAAATGATAAAAGAAGGTTATGATATTTTTAAAGCCCACGAAAGCATTTGGGAAGGTAAAGAAGTATATGTAATTGGATCAGAAACAGGCGATGAAAAAGTAAGCCAATTGTGGATTGATAAAGAAAAATTAATTGTAGTACGATTTGTAAAATATTTACCAAGCATGAAACAAGATGCTAGAATGAGTGGTCACCAAAAATTTGGAAAAGCATGGTCAGAAACAAACGTGGTATTTTATTTAAATGACAAGCTTTTTCAAAAGGAAAAGTATTATGATTGTAAGGTGAATACGGTGGTGGATATGGGAATTTTTGATCCGTATAATTTTAAGTGGAAATAGGAGGAGAAATAACAACTGGGCATTAATATTTTCATAACTATATTGTCTCTATATTATGTTTTCCATCTTCGGCATAGCCATAAGTAATTTAGTTTTTTTTAGAATAAAAAAAGTAAAAGAGTTGGATGATAGAATTAAAGTAAGTTTTAAAAAATGGATATGAAATATAATCCCCAAATTCATAAACGAAGATCAATACGTTTAAAAGGATACGATTATTCACAGGCAGGTTTGTATTTTATAACCATTTGTTGTAATGATAGAATATGCAGGTTTGGTGAAATCGTAGGGGCTGGGCTCGCCCTTGCCCCTACAGCAGCATCTGTTGCCCCCACAACAGCATCTGTTGCCCCCGCAACAGAATCTGTTGCCCCAGCAACAGATGCTGCCCCATTATTAAATTCTGCCCCTATCCCACATACCCCTGCACAAATAATTCTAAATGAATATGGAATTATTGCATACAACGAATGGGTAAAATTGGCAGAACGGTTTCATAATTTCGAATTGGATGTTTTTCAAATTATGCCGAATCACATGCATGGAATCATTATATTGAAAGATGTTGGGGCAACCCTTGCGGTTGCCCCTGATGATTTGGTACAACCAAATCCGAATGATTTGGTACAACCAAATCCGAATGATTTGGTACAACCAAATCCGAATGATTTGGT
>JANOZW010000109.1:0-2382 GCA_031429575.1 Ferruginibacter sp. | reverse complement strand
TCAAATGGCATCTGAGCTTTTTAATAAAGGTGCCATAGGAGATCCTAACAAATTACATAAAGAGTACAAAAAATGGGCTGAGTTAAATGAAAATCCATTAGTTGAATTTGCATTTTTTTTAAACCCAATTTTAGAAAAATTAAATCTTGAAGTAGATTTAGTTAATACAGAATACTCAATTCCTATTGCATCGAAAATACATGAAGAAGTAATACCTATATCAAGTTTAAGTACGGGTACAAAAGGTTTATTACTTTCTATGTTTCCTTTGTTTGAATTAGATACTGAAGATGCTATAATTTTATTAGACGAACCCGAGCGTTCTTTATTCCCCGATATGCAAATAGATTTAATTTCTCATTATCAAAAACTTGCACCCGAAGCACAATTTGTAGTAGCTACTCACTCGCCATTTATTGCAGCTGCTTTTGAACCAGAAGAAAGATTTATTTTATACTTTGATGACAAAGGAAAAGTGGCGGTGCGTAGAGGCGAGTCACCAATTGGAGATGACCCGAATGATATGCTGAGCAATGATTTTAATGTGGATTATTATAATCAATTTGGTAAAGCTGCGCATAAAAAATATCTAGATTTAAAAAGGGAAGTAGCACAAGAAACAAAGCCTGAAAGAAAAAAAGAACTCATTGTTGAATTAGCCGAGCTAGGTGATAAATATAATTTTTAATGAGAAGAGCGGTTAAGCATCCTACATCGGAAATAATAACGCAAAAGTTAAATTATATTCCTAGTAATTCTGCAAACAATAAAAGAATTGCAGATATTTTATTAAGCGAACAAAAAATGTTTTGTGCTTATACAGATGAGTACATAAGCAGAACCGATGCAAAGGATATAGAGCATTTTAACCCTACCTTAAAAGACACCGACCAAGACAGTTATCATAATTGGTTTATTGTAAAACATCAATGGAACAAAGAGAAATCTGAAAAATGGGATAAATTTCAACCTATACTACATCCAACTGCTTTGGATTTTGAGGAAAGAATTATTTATCTTCAAGGTGACTATGTTGTTAAAACAACCAATGATATAGAAGCTCAAAATTTAAGTGATTTATTAAAATTAGATGATATCCATCTAGCTAACAATAGGAAAAAGTATATTGCTAGAAAAAAAGATGAAATTGCTTTAGACGGAAATGGAGCAAATCATTTTTTTGCTACTTTGCTTAATGCTGAACCTTGCCAAATTAAATATACACGTGCCATAAAAGAAGAATTTGGTATTGATGTTTGGGAGATGAAAGAATAATTCAAAAACTTACACATGCATGTTCAAACCCCACGCCTCCACATCATCCCTCTCACCAAAGAGCAATTAGCCAATTACTCCATCCCTGATTTTTCACTCGAAAATAGTTTACACGTAAATACCATTCCCCGAATAGTACCCGAGTTTTTAGCCAATGTAATCAACAACAAAATATTGCCATCTGTAACCGATACATCTAAAAATTATTTATATTATACCTTTTGGACAATCATTTCCAAGCAAGAAAATATAATGGTGGCAGATCTATGCTTTAAAGGAGAGCCAAACGACAATGGCGAAATAGAAATCGGCTATGGTACATATCCAGCTTTTGAAGGAAAAGGTTTTATGACAGAAGCAGTGGGAGAGATGGTTAGATGGGCATTTGCACAAGCCAACGTACAATCAGTAACAGCACAAACAGATCCTACCAACATTGCATCGCAAAAAATATTAGAGAAAAATAATTTTGTGGAGTATGGAAGAACAGCAGAAAATATTTTATGGCGAATTGATAAATAAAAATGACATTTACACCTTAAATAGTATTGAATGCAAAACAACATTATCAGCGTACAAAATCTTGTAAAAAATTACGGCAGCTTTCAAGCAGTAAAAGATATTTCTTTTGATGTAATGGAAGGAGAGATATTTGGATTGCTTGGGCCAAATGGTGCAGGCAAAAGCACTACGCTAGAAATTATAGAAACGCTTCGTGAAAAAACATCGGGTAAAGTATTTGTTAACGGTTTAGATTTAGACAAATCACCTGGAGAAATAAAAAAAATAATAGGAGTGCAGTTGCAAACATCTGGCTTTTATCCAAATCTTAATTTAATAGAGCTTATAAAACTTTTTAGTGGTTTGTACAATAGAGAAGTGGATGCTATGGAGCTTCTTAAAAAAGTAAACCTTGCTGATAAAGCAAAAAACAAAAGCAAAGAACTAAGTGGTGGGCAAAAGCAACGTTTCTCTATTGCTACTACTTTAATAAATAACCCTACAATTGTTTTTTTAGATGAACCTACTACAGGGTTAGATCCTATCACGTCAGATGAAATTAGTACCCTAATTCTTAATGTACAAAAAGAATATAAAACAGCTTCC
>JANOZW010000108.1:0-3434 GCA_031429575.1 Ferruginibacter sp. | reverse complement strand
TGCCTGTGTACCAAGTAGCATCTTCATAATTCAAATTGTTATCATCAGGGTATTTTCCACCATCGGGCAAGCCTGTCCAGCTAAACAATTGATGTGTGTAATAGTATGGCTCATACGTATGAAATTCATACACTTTGTTATCGTCATTTATTATCGGAAAATTATAATCCGCATTCTCAGAAGTTTGCCCTTTTATATAAATGGGTTTTTCTATAAATAAAATATGATTTTTATCTACCATTCTAATATTATCTGTAATGCGTTGTGCAAGTTGTTGCCATTGGCTTAGAGAGCTGGTAGGTACAATTTCGTTTACCAATCCATACCCTACAATTTGCTTTTCATCTTTATATTTATCTGCAATGGCTTTCCACAAAGCCACCAACCGGTTTTGGTTTTCTACATTTGTCCATAATGTATCGCCTGTACCTTGAGATTGATAACCACCCTGTGGCACATGCATGTTTAAAATAAGGTAAATACCATTTGCCTTTGCCCACGCTATATTTTGATTAAGATAATCCCAGCCTGCTTGGTTGTATTGATAAGGCGTAGCATCGTTTTCAAAGATTCTATAATTCAAATAAAAACGGATGGCATTCATACCCATATTTTTCACACGAGCATAATCTAAGCCATTGTGGTGGTTTACTTGTATGCCATTGTTCCAAACCCAATTGCCAAATGCAACACCCCTCAGTAAAATAGGATTGTTATTGGCATCTACAATTTTTGTACCGCTGGTATGTATAAATGGGTTATTGGGGGTTATAGAAGTTGAAGTTGTAGGATTGTCATCTATGACCATTATTTTCTTTTTACAAGAAAAAGCTACAGTGATAAATAAGAAAAATAAAATAAAAAATTGTACGTTTTTCATATAGGTTCATTTACGATACATAAAACCAACATTAATCAATTATAATGCCGTAAAAGAATTATGTTATTAACAAAACTTCATTAAAATCATATAAACACTTCAAAAGTCGATAACTAAATAAAAACAATCAAAACACATTCCTAGGGCAAGCATCACTATATTTATTACCAATGGTAAAGCCTACAATAAACTCATGCGTATTGCCTGTATAGGTGCGTAAGCGGCTGTTGGTAGCTACTTCGTAAGAATAACCAATGTTGAATAAATTAGAAATATTAAACCCCGCCATGGCAGAGTAGCCAGACAAAAAATCAGAATAGCGGTAACTTCCAGCCACCCATGCCTTATCCATGTATTGCAATTTTGCATTAAAATGTGCTCCTAATAATTGTGGCTCCCAGTATTGTGCAGATACAGATGGTATAACTGTAAATTCTTCTCCCAATGCAAAACGATAACCTGCAGAAGCAAAATAATTTGGCGTAAAGTAAGTACCAAACTTATCAGCAGATGTAAATTTTGCTTTACCAGGAATGATATTTAAAACAGAAACGCCTACAAAATATCTTGAAGAATACAACCACAACCCTGCCCCCACTTCTGGCTTTACTTTTCGTGTATCGCCAGCTGCCAAACCTAGTGCTAAATCTGTTACACCATCATCTGCAAAAGTGGCTTTTGTTCTATCTAAATTAATACCTGAAACCCCAGCATTAAAACCAGCAGCCAATGTGGTTTTAATACCCAATGGTAAATGGTATGCATAGCTTGCAGAAATATTCCAACGATTTATATAACCTGCTCTATCGCTCATAGCTATAAAGCCAACTCCATGGTGCGCATCAGGTGCTGTATATTCTTTCCAATATTCAGGACCACGAGGGTTTTGCCCTGGCACAGCGTTGGATGTAGGACTCGTATTGTAATCTGTTTTTCCAATAGGGGCATTCACGCTTACATACGTGGTTACAGGCGCACCGTTTATACCAGTCCATTGGTTGCGAGTACTTACTTTTATATCCGTATAATTTTCTATACCTGCTAGCGCAGGGTTTAAAATATAGTTGTTTAAAATGTATTGCGTATAAGCCGATTTTGCTTGGCCATTTGCAAATACAACAGAAACTATTAAAACCACCATCAATATTATTTTTTTCATTCTCTTTCTTTTTTTAGCGCCTTAAAAAGACGACGGACAACAGACGACAGACCACTACCCTTTAAATAATTTCTACAACATTAAACAAGCTTCAATATTATATTGCCGAGAGTGTTTTAATTTCACTACTTCATTTTTTAAAATTTCCCTTACAAAGAAAAGGCAGAAAGAAAAATGCTCCTCTTTCGGCGGAAAGGTTTGCATTTTACACGCTTCGTGATCAACTATTGAACCATTGAAAAATCTTTTAACCTTCAAGTTATACTTAAACTATCTTTAGGTCTATCCTGTTTCTTCCCCCTTCGGGGGAGATAGAGGGGGCTTTCAACCCGTAACCTTATCTATTTCACAATCGTAACATACCCCGTTATCGGCGGCCTTCCTGTACCAGGTTCTATGATGTAATAGTATGTATCAAATGGCAATGACTTTCCATTCACGGTACCATCCCATGGTTTCACATATCTCCTACTTTCAAAAACCAATTGCCCTGCACGAGTAAACACTTGTACCCTATTATCTGGATAGCTTTCCAAATATTTAATGATCCAAGTATCGTGCACTCCATCATTGTTTGGCGTAAATGTATTTGGAATTACCGGAGCCTTTAATACTTTTATAAATACATTATCTAGTGGGGCCATACAGCCTCCAATGCCTGTTACAAGTAGCGTATAAGTAATGTCTTCAACAGGAGATGCAATTGGATTTCTAAAAATCTTACTACTCAAATTTTCGGGTGCGGGTGTACCACTCCAAAAATAGGTAAGCTGCCTTCCTGTTACGATTGGTGTAAGTGTTAAATCTCCACCTTGCAAAATAACACTGTCTCTACCTGCATTTGCCGTAGGTAATTCATATACAGCAAAAAGCCTTGAAGTATCATCTACACAACCAAAACTATTGGTAACTTGTAACGTTACACTGTAATTATCCCGTGGGCTACCATACACATGGCTTGAAGGATTTTGCCCAACCGATGAACTACCATCGCCCCAATTCCAGTCCCAATTTCTAAATGTTCCATCAGCAAAACTGCTTTTGTCTATCACTTTTACATCTTGCCCAATACATACACTTAATCTACTAAAATCAAAGTTTGCAAACGGTGCAGGATGTATAGTTAGAATAGGACGTGTTATAGAATCTCTACAAAACGTGGTAGGAGAAAGTGCATATAATTTTGCTTTATGCGGTGCTTGTGTATAGTACACATGATTGATATTTGTTCGTTGTGTACTAGAATCCAAAGCATTTACTGGTGGCACATCAAAATACCATTTATACGCCCAGTCATTTATATTAGGCGTAGTATTTTTAAACAATACATTGGCCTGTGGCAAACATGCAGTATCGCTGTATGTAAAATTTGGTTTTGGTAAAGAAAATTTTAAT